>JAZGGS010000295.1:0-3950 GCA_036480595.1 Ignavibacteriaceae bacterium | reverse complement strand
AAAAACGAAAGTGTTTGAACCAAATCATCAAAGCTCAGAAAAAATAAACGCCATTGAGTTGGTGATTTTGCAAACCGTTGCCTGCCCATTCATACTTCTTCGACTCTAACTTTTCTGTAAACCAACTATTGGGTTTTTATTTAGTGTAAATTCGTTTTAATTAGTGGCTATAGAAATTTTATTAATATTCCGGAAAATTATATTTGAAAAATCTTTTTTTACTATTCAAAGTGATATTATTCGTTTTCATTTTGTCTGTATTTCAGGGATCAGCTACTGCTCAACTTAGAGTTTCTACCGGAGGTTCTGTTGGCGGTGGTTTTATAAAAGGTAATTCTCCCTCTGTAGGAAGTTTTTCAGCTTCTTTTTTTGTTGAAACAAATACTATCATTTTTGCAGAAGTTACTCCACGGCTCAGCTTTGTTTTTGCCAGGGATTTTAATTCAATCATTCCAAATGTTCGTAAGCCGTATTTTCCTTTCGTACAAGGATTAACATTTAAAGGAATAACAACACAGTACTTTAAAGATCATATTTTTCTTGAAGAAGGATTTGGTCTGCTCGCTTTGAACGACCGTACATTTAGTGATACGGATTCCTGGAGTTTCGGGATTGTAATCTCAATAAACGGCGGATTCGATTTACGCGGCTTTGAGCTTAGTGGTTTTAAAATTGGTGCCGGGATCGAATACGGCATTACATTCAACAATACGCTGGCACAATACTCTTCGCTGCATTTTTATTTTAATTACACGTTATAAGGATTATCAAATAATGAACCGTTCTTATTTATCAATTCTTCCGTAGGAATGGAGCCCGTGTAAAAAGTACTTATTATCTGTCATTTCCGTAAAAACGGAAATCCAAAGTTTGAAGATATAAAAGATTCCCACTTTTCCCGATAAATCGGGACAAGCAGTGGGAATGACAATCCTGTCATTATTCCTTCTAGGGAGTTTCCTCACTCTTCTCAACATTTAAATACTTATAAGGCATCTCATCTTTCGGATTATCTCCCTTAAGATAATACTCAAACCACCTCATTGTTCTTAAACTGTAATCGAGACGGGAAGTATTTTTACGATTGCCATGTCCTTCACCGGGATATCTTACTAATCTAACAGGAGCAATACCCTGAAGTTTTAGCCCCCTGTAAAGCTCTAAGCTTTGCGAAGGATGAACACGTGGATCGTTTTTACCACCAAGAATTAATGTTGGTGTTATACTTCCCTTAACATAACGAACAGGAGATCTTTCCCAAACAAGATCTTCATTTTCATAAATCCAGGTTCCCCAGTGAACCAAATAATCTTCGTAAGGAATATCTGTAGTTAACCTCTTGGAAACCTGGTTGCCGATTCCAACAAAAACAACTGCTGCAGCAAAACGGTTTGAAAATTTTGTTGCTGCCCATGCTGAAAAATAACCTCCGTAAGAACCGCCGCCAATTCCAACCTTCTCCTTATCAACTAATCCTTCAGCAATTAAATAATCGATGCCATCAATAACATCATTAAATTCTGCACCTGCAAGGTCACCAAATCCTTCCATCGTAAAGTCTATACCACGACTGGAACTTGACCTGTAGTTTGGCATGAAAACGAAAAAACCTTTGGCTGCTGCTATCTGTCCCCAGCGGTTATATGATGTTTGCCATCCGTTTGAAGTAGCGTGTTCCGGTCCGCCATGAATATGAAGAATGAGTGGATATTTTTTTCCTTCCTGATAGTTTAATGGATAAAAAAGCACACCCTGTATTTCTAAACCGTCCCGCGCACTGTATGTTATTTTTTTCTGATCGGCAAGCTGTACATCTTTGAGCCATGGATTTACATCAGTTAACTTTGAAAGATTTTTATCACTCAGGGTAAAAGTATAAAGTTCAGATGGATGTTTTGATTTATTTCCCGCGTAGGAAATCAAGCCATCAACAACATTAAAGCTGCTGAAAACAACCATCCCCGGTTTTATAAGTATCTTCCGTTCAGCATCTTCAATCCCCTGCTCGCTTAAAGAAATATCAACTCCTTCTTCCGAAAGAAAGAGAACGGTATTTTCATCTTTCCAGTTAACGCTTCTTATAGAAAGTTCTTTACCGGCAGCATAATTCTTTAACTCAGCGAACTTTTTTGTATTAGGAACTTGTGTGATGAATAAGCCTCCCGTAACAGCATCGTTTATACTTGAAGCTGCTATAAATGCGATATGCTTTCCATCCGGGCTCCACTCCATCCGGGTAATCTTACCAGGGTTATCTAAATGTAAAGTTCTCTCGCCAGTTGCCGGATCGATCAAATAAACTCTCTTAAACATATATGAATAATCGACAAGGTTCTTATCAGCAATAAATGCAGCAATTTGTTTCCCGTTGGGACTCCATTTAAAATCAAATACGGAGACATCAGATGTTAGCTTTTTTGGAGTAGCCATCATCTGAGATTTAAGATGTATCCAGTAAAGATTTCTATCGCGGTACTCTTCTTCATAAATTTCAGCATCAAATCCTATTTCAACCAGTTTCTTCTTTTCTTCACTCCCTAAAGAAGTTGCAACAAAAGCCAGCTGATCTCCATCGCTGCTTAGCCCGTATTTAAGTACTGAACTTAAAGAGTTTGTTAATGCTAACGGCTTATCCGAATCGAGTGATAATTGATAAACTTGCGTAAATTTATCTTCATTTAATTTTGCACGAAAGGTTATGGCTTTTGAATCCGGCATCCAGCCAATCGATGAAACAAACACTTTATCTCCCAACAATTCTTTTGCTTCACCATTTTCCAGGTTATATAAATATAGATAACGGTAATGTTTACCAGGCGGATCTTCCAATTGCCTTGGAACATGTAGAGTGTAAGCTATGTAGCTGCCAGCAGGAGAAATTGATGTTTCCACAACGTATTTAGTTCTGAGTAAATCGTAAGAATTGAAAACATTATCCTGTGCGGTGGAAACTGTTATAAAAAGAAAAGCGAAAATCAATAAGAGGTATTTGTTTAGTCTTAACATTTTTAACTTCCTTATTTTAAATCAACTATACAAATTTGGGGAAAATAGACTAGTAAAAAAAGTGGGGAGAGTTCATAAATTAATTATTATCAGGATTCCACAAATTCTGCCGGATATTCAATGATGCCAGGTTTATCATGTAACTCATTCTTAACAATTTCCAAAGCCATAAAAACTTCATCAGGAACTTTGAAGGGAACTTTGATGCTCCACTTGCTTGCTTTTATAAAACCAAACTTTGGATAGTATTTGGGATGACCAACAACAATAACAGAACGAAACCCGAGATCTTTTGCACGTTTTAATCCTTCGTTAAATAATTTACCGCCGATACCTTTTTTTTGATAATCGGGAAGGACAGACATTGGTCCGAGTGATAATGTGATATGTTTCTGATTGGCAGAATTAATTTTTACAGGATAGAAAAGAATATGACCAACCACCGTTCCACCTGTTTCAGCTACCAAAGAAAGTTCGGGAATGAACTGATTTTTTTTCCTTAGCTTATTAACCAGTCTGCTTTCATCTTCCTGCTTGAACGCCTGATCATTGATCTCTTTTATTCTTGCGTGGTCTTCCTTTAATTCTTGTCTGATAATAATGTTCATCTTTATAACCGGGCAAAATAAAAGCCACCATTATGGTGGCTTTATATATTCTGATTGGTATTAATTACTTAGCATTCCATTTTTCAATTCATCTGCCAGCCGGTCAACTTTATAAATATAGCGAATAGCTCCCATCATTCCTGCTGAGTGAACCGAAACCATCCTGTTCTCTTCGGTTCTAAAGATAAAGTTACCGGGAAGTCCCTGGATGTTTCCATCAAATGCAAGCCCTACAACCTCAGCATCTATATTTATAACCGGGCTGCCTGAGGCACCTCCAGTAACATCGTTTGTTGAAACAAAGTTAAATGGAGTTGATAGATCGAATTCAGGCGG
>JAZGGS010000294.1:0-9488 GCA_036480595.1 Ignavibacteriaceae bacterium | reverse complement strand
GAAGGAATATCAAAATGGCATTATTTAACCGGCGAGTTGTGGGCTGAACAAAATTATTACAGCGGAAAACTGAACGGACTAACTTACACTTATTACAAAACCGGCGAATTACAGGGAGAGTGGAATTACATTGATGGAATGCTGCAAAACATTTCCAGAACTTTTTACAAAACCGGCGAGCTGGAAGTTGAAAGAAATTTTGTTGATGGAAAACAAAACGGAAAAGTTTATATCTATCACGAAAACGATGTTGTTGCACTCGAAGCATATTTTGAAAATGATAAGATAGAAGGAACGGTAAAACTCTACGATATGGCAGGGAACCTAAGAGTTAAGGATGAATACCTAAACGATCAGTTGCTTAACAGGGAAAGGTATGACTACGAAGGAAAGTTTGAATCGAAAGAAGAAATACTCCGTAATTATTACAATGGCGGCTCACTGGACAGCGAAACATTTTACAAAGATGGTGTTAAAGAAGAAGTTGCAACAACTTACTATGAATCCGGTTTTCTTAAAGAAGAAATACCTTATGAGAATGATGTTGTTAATGGTAATCGCATCAAATATTACGAAAACGGAATTGTGGAATCGGTCACAGATTATATCCACGGTGTTCAACGTGGATTGTATAGCACGTATTATAGTAATGGTACTTTAAAATCTGAAGAGATCTGTTCCAATGAACAGAGGAACGGGATAGCAATTGCTTATTACCGGGATGGAAATTTAAAATCAGTTGCTTATTACAAAAACGATATACTTGATGGTGAGTATAAAACTTACCACGAGAACGGTTTAATAGAAACTGAAGTAACGTATGATTATGGTAAGATGCGCGGTAAGAAAAATTCGTATTATGATAACGGTGCTTTTAAACAGGTTGAAAATTATTATAACGGCAAACTTGATTCATGGTTGAGAACATATTTTCCAAACGGAATTCTTAAGAAAGAAGAATATTATAAAGATGGTAAGCTGCAGCGCAGCAAAGAATATTCAACCGATGGAGATCTTCTATCTACACACGGTTATTAAACATCTACGTTTAATTGTAATATCAACAATCCTCCATTTATTGAATTTAGTTCTTCCAACTTATACATTTCATAATCAATGATAAAAATAAATAGAAAAGAATATTATGAGTAATGATCAAACTAAATTTTCTATTGGTCTTGTTCAAATGGCATTAGCTAAAAATCAAAATGAAAATTTGGGTAAAGCCGTAAGCAAGATTGAAGAAGCAGCAAAGTCCGGAGCGGATGTAATCTGTCTACCCGAGCTTTTTCGTTCTCAATATTTCTGCCAGGTAGAGGATACGAAAAATTTTGATCTTGCTGAAACCATTCCAGGTCCTTCCACAAAGATAATTAGCAAAATTGCTAAGGATAAAAATGTGGTTGTAATTGTTCCTCTTTTTGAAAAAAGATCGGCTGGCGTTTACCATAATTCTGTTGCTGTAATCGATTCAACCGGAGAAATTTTAGGAACATATCGCAAAATGCATATTCCAGATGATCCCGGTTATTATGAAAAATTTTACTTTGCTCCCGGCGATCTTGGTTACAAATCTTTTAAAACAAGCTCTGGAAATATAGGTACGCTGATTTGCTGGGATCAGTGGTACCCGGAAGCAGCAAGACTAACATCTATGTTGGGAGCAAGCATAATTTTTTATCCCACAGCAATCGGTTGGCATCCAATAGAAAAGGGAGAGGAAGGCGGAGCACATTATGAATCGTGGCTGGTTATTCAGAGAGGTCATGCAATTGCAAACGGAGTGTATATTGCTGCCGTAAACAGAATTGGTTTGGAAAAAGTTGTGGAAGATTCAGCCGGTATCGAGTTTTGGGGACAGTCATTTATTTGTGATCCTCAAGGTGTTTTACTGGCGCAAGCTTCTACTGATAAGGAAGAAATATTGCTAGCTGAAGTTGATCTTGAAAGAATAGAGAAAGTAAGACGGCATTGGTCCTTCTTTAGGGATAGAAGGATTGATTCTTATGATGGTATCACAAAGAGATTTTTAGATGAATGATAATATTTGGATTGAGTATTAATTCAAATAGTTGATTATTTGGCTTTTTGCATTTTCCATATCATCAAAGGTATCAATTTCTATGCAACGGTATTTTCCAACATCAACAGCATAAATTTTACCCTTTGAATCAATCACTTCTTGAAATGCCGCTTCGTAAAATTGATTTACATTTTTTTCAACCAGAATTTTCTTATCTAGCACTTTAAATAATTTTTCTACAATAAGACTGTTAAACTTTTCTATTCCGATTGATTCACCAACAGCCTCATTAGGATTCACTTCTTTATTAATATCAATAATAGAATTATCAGGATTTACTTTCACTTTGATCTCTTCATTACCAAGTTCATCTTTTGAATTTATAGCGAGGCAATTTTCATATTTTGAATTCAGCAGCAATTCAATTATTCGTTTATCAAAAATTATGTCGCTGTCAAGAAGAAGCACGTTATTATTTAATACATACTCCTTAGTCATCCAAAGGGAATAGATATTGTTGGTAGATTCGTATAGATTATTGAAAATATATTGTACGGATAGCTGCGGATATTTTTTTGAAATATAATCACGTATTTGATTCTCTAAATAACCTGTAACAATTATGATATCCTTGATATCATTTGCTGTCAGATTATTTAGTGTTCGTTCAAGAATAGTTTTATTTCCAACTTTTATAAGACATTTGGGTGTATCATTTGTTAAAGGTCGCAATCTTGACGAAACTCCTGCTGCTAAGATAACTGCTTTCATTTTACTTCTGTTTCGAGGGTTATAGTATGATCAATTTGAATTTGAATTAGGTACATTATAATTAGCAGAAAATTAAGAACAAAAATTATTCCTAATAGATATAAGTCAAGTCTGTTTAATAGTGAGCAGACAATGAGAAATGTCCACTGCGTAGTTGGTCCCAGGTAAGTCCAACAGTGTATTAATATTCTATTTTTTTTGCAATAGTTAGTTGCATCAAACTTCTTAATTTTTTTAGTGCTTTTCTTTCCTGAAGTTAATTTATTCTGCAATGAAGAATATTTTATATACGTTCCAATTATTATTTTTTCAAATATTTTTCCGCTTTGTTTCTTCAAATTTTCGTAATCATTTTGGAAATCTTCTAGACCGTCGTCTAAAATACTTTCGCGACTTAAAGCATAATCAAGAAAACGATTTCGAAAGAAGTCCAATAAGATGGAGTGTGTGGCGTTACTGATGCCGGCTATCACTGTGAGTATCCACCACAATACAGGGTTATCGGTATTATTGGCGAAACCTAATCCAATTCCAAAATAAAGTGCAATACTTACAACATAATCTACAAATCCATCAAAGATTCTACCTAAAGGCGTACCGCTGTTTTTTAACCTTGCTAATTGACCGTCGCTGCAATCAAAAATATTATAGAGAAGATAAAGAATTGCTCCGGCTATATAAGCAGAATAAGTGCCTAATACATAACTCGCTCCACCTAAGAGCCCGAATATTAATGATACGATAGTTAATTGATTAGGTGTAATGTTTGTATTATAGATTAGTTTTACAAAAGCAAATGCTAATGGTCTATAAAAAAAGAGGTCAAAAATTTCTTCGACCTCTAATAATTTTAAAGTTTTTTTGTACTCTGTTAATAAGTTCATGCGTATACTGCGCTGGTCACATATTCTTTCATTGCACTTATTAGCAATCGATTTTGTTCTTGAGTCCCTAATGTGATTCTTATGTGAGTATTCAGGTTCTTTTCATTCATAAATTTAATTATCATTCCTTTTTTTGTAAGGAATTCTTTTAATGCGCTCTTAATTTCTCCCGGTATTTCGACGAG
Organism: Ignavibacteriaceae bacterium; assembly: GCA_036480595.1. Lineage (GTDB taxonomy): Bacteria > Bacteroidota > Ignavibacteria > Ignavibacteriales > Ignavibacteriaceae > JAZGGS01. Next base: position 5,625 of record JAZGGS010000294.1, on the reverse strand, counting down.
TATAAAATTTGCATCGGATTTAAAAACTTTAAATCCGGGAAACTTTGCTAATTCATTATAAAAAATTTGTTTATCCTCTTTTAACTTTTGAGAAATATCAGCATAATAGTCTGGGGAATCAAGAGCTGCTAATGCAATATCTTCCGACAAGCGATTATAACCTAAATACCGGTTAGTGAACTTTGAAAAACCGGAAATGTTTTTTCCTAGTAACGCAAATCCAATTCTAATTCCAGCTAAAGCATAATATTTTGAAAAAGTTCTTATGACTAATAAATTCGGATATCTATTAATCATCTCTTCAACATAATTAGTTTTTCCGCTATAAGCGTAAGCTTCGTCAATAACAACAATAGTATCTTTCATTTTTTCTAAAACTAAATTTATTTTTTCAAGCGGCAGAGAATTACCGGTAGGGTTATTAGGTGTACTAATAAAAACTAAGGTTGGGTTCTCCTTCTCATATAATTCTATCATTCCATCAATATCATAGTGAAAACTATCTTTACCCGGGTATAAAGGATACTCTACGTTTAGTCCGCCAACCTCATCTGCCATAGCTTTATAATACCACCAAGAATAAGCCGGAATCATGATTTTATTATCCTTTGCCAGGTAACATTGAATAGCTTGTTTCAAGAGATCTTCGGCACCATAGCCAAGAGTTACCCTGTCTTCCAAGAGATTAAAATCTTTAGCAATACGTTCGGATAGTATGCTCTTTATTCCACGTGTATACTCCCTGGAATAGTAACTCATTTTTGTGAAGTGAATATTTTTCAACAAATTTAAACAGGCAGGAGCAGGTCCGTAATTATTTTCGTTCCTATCAAGATAGATGATTTTGTTATTCAAGTTTTTCCTAAAAGTGATTAGTTAATAAATATAAAGTAAGAATTTTGTAAAATAAATCCTATGAGTTAGAAATTATATTATATAAAATTACGCTGCCAATGTTTTGAAAGCATGAAAAGCAAAATACAAACCCATAATGCATAAAATTACTCCGAGCATTTGGATAATTCTGTTAATTATGTTCACATTAAAAATTTTTCTATGTTTTACTATAAACTTTGAAAAATAAAAAGCCCAAATAAAACCGCCTATTGCAACAAAAAAGGCATAGCATAAACTCAATAAAATTGGGTTGATTGCTGAGTCTTGTTCTACGTTTTTTTCTTTTGTAATTACATCAACATCATTATAAATACTGTCTTTCTTTGTGATTTCTGAAATTGATTCATTAAGATAATTTATTGAATCGACATTTTCACTTACCATTACATCCAACCCACCTGTATTAAATCCTAAAGAGGCAACAAAAGACAGAACAATAAATGAAGATGCTACCCAGCCGATAAATAATGATGGATTTGTAAAGTTTAATATGAGACCTGTTCTTAATCCCCCTCTATTTTTCAACTTGTTCGTTATGATATCTTTATCATCGATATTTTCAAGATTAAGTTTTGTTTTGATAATTCTTATTCCAACGAATAGTAGAAAAATAGAACCTATAAGGAAAATGTATGGTATTACTGGTCGGTAGTATGAATATAGAATTGTAAATCCGTATACTGCAATAAAAACATAAATAAATTCAACAATGGATGCACCAATGGCAACTCTATAGCAATAGCGAAATCTCCCCTTTAGAGCGTTGGATGTAATTAAAATGCTAATTGGACCTGCAACGGGAATCGAAAAAATAATTCCGGTTATAATACCAACGATAGCTATTGTAATTAAGGTTTCAAGCATACAATAATAATATTGAGTTAATTTATCTAACCCTAACCCGGATACACCGGAAATCACAATAAACAGATGCCAAATAACAAATAAATTTCAAATTCCAATTAGCGAAACTCCAAATTGAAAATCCGCCATTGAGCTGCGAAGTTTTGGTTATTGTTGTTTTGAATTTGATTATTATTTGATTTTTGTAATTTTTTATCTTCTCTCAAGAAATGACAGGATTTAAATTCTAAGGTACAAAAAAGTTAACTTATCTTTGTAAAGATGAGTTAATATCACCTGAAATTTTAATCTTCCGGTATTATTAAATGCAGTTAGTATCATCTTATATTTGATTGTTAAAATTACAAAATAATCTTTATAAAGATTAGGTATAAAACACCAATATTTTGAATTTGGATCGCTAGATAAATTGTTGGGTATTAAGGTAGTTATATTACCTAGATAGAATTTTAACATTTGAAGATTTGATTCATATAGAGAAATTAAAAACAATTACAATTAGAAAATGATAAACAGTTTGTATTTACCCGCAGAATGGGAACCACACGAAGCTACCTGGATTGGCTGGCCGCACAACAGAAGCGATTGGCCGGGAAAGTTTTCAACAATTCCTTTCGTTTATGCTCAGATAGTAAAACAGATTTCCAGCGGCGAAGCAGTAAGAGTTATTGTGGAATCAAAAGATCACCGGAAAAAAGCAGAGAAAGTTTTAAATGATGTTGATATTAATTTTACTAACATTGAATTCTTCATTAAAAAAACCAACAGGGGTTGGCTAAGGGATTCAGCACCTTTCTTCGTTAAAAACAAGAATGATTTAGCTGCAGTTGATTTTAAGTTTAATGCATGGGCAAAGTATGATGATTATAAACTTGATGATAAAATTCCACGATTCATTTCAAACAAATTAAACCTTAAAAAAGTAACTGCTCAGCAAAATGAAAAAACGGTGGTGCTTGAGGGCGGTTCTGTTGATGCAAATGGTAAGGGAACATTAATTACTACGGAAGAATGTTTATTGGACCAACAAGTCCAGGTAAGAAATCCTGGTTTCACAAAGTATGATTATTTTGAAGTATTTAAAAATTATTTGGGAATTACAAATGTTATCTGGTTAGGGAAGGGAATTGCAGGCGATGATACACACGGACATGTTGATGACCTTTGCAGGTTTGTTAATGATGATTCTGTTGTTCTTGCTCAAGAAGAATCGCCGGATGAAAATTATCAACTATTAAAAGAGAACAAAGAGCGATTGCAAAATTTAACCTTGCCAAATGGTAAAAGTCTAAATGTGATTGATTTGCCTATGCCTTCGCCTCAAGTCTTTAGAGGGAAAAGATTACCCGCAAGCTATGCTAACTTTTACATTTCAAATTACACTGTTTTGGTTCCTACTTTTAACGATCCAAAAGACAGGATTGCACTTGGAATTTTATCAGAACTTTTTCCTGGCAGAAAAGTAATCGGCATTCACTCAGTTGATTTAGTTTGGGGATTGGGAACAATTCATTGCCTTACTAAAGAGCAGCCAGCCTAGCTTTTTATTTTTTTTGGAATTCGCTCTTATTCAGTTTAATTTTCGAAGTCAAAATTTATTAATATCAACAGAGGATATACAGCTATGGTTATAGCAGTTCCCAAAGAAATACTGCCCGGAGAAAACAGGGTTGCCTGCGTTCCCGATGTGGTTTCAAAATTTATCAAAGCGGGCTTTGAACTGCAGGTTGAAAAGGATGCCGGGTTAAATGCCGGTTTCACAAATAAAATGTATGAATCGGCTGGAGCTAAGGTAATTGATAATTTGAATGAACTTTACTCATCGGCAGATTTGGTATTAAAAGTTCAGCGTCCACTCGATCATCCGGAAGCAGGAAAACACGAACTGGATCTGATGAAAGAAGGAACGATCTTAATCACATTTCTTTACCCGCTTAATCATCCCGAGCTTGCAAAAAAATGTGCTGAGAAAAAAATAAACGTTCTCTCGATGGATATGATCCCGAGAACAACATTAGCACAGAAGATGGATGCACTAAGTTCGCAGGCGAACATTGCAGGTTACAAGAGTGTTATTATGTGTGCGGATGCACTTGGTAAAATATTTCCTTTAATGATGACTGCAGCCGGAACAATTTCTCCTGCTAAAGTAGTTATTATGGGTGCAGGTGTTGCAGGCTTGCAGGCATTGGGTACAGCTAAACGGCTCGGCGCAGTTGTGGAAGTTTCGGATATCCGTTCCGCAGTTAAAGAAGAAGTGCAATCTCTCGGCGGCAAATTTATTGAATCCGCCAAAGACGGAGAAACAAATGAAGATATGCAGGATGAAGGCGGTTATGCTAAAGAAGCTTCGGAAGAGTTTCTTAAGAAACAGAAAGAACTGATTTTTAAACATGTTACTGAAGCCGACATTGTTATTACCACAGCACTTGTGCCGGGTAAAAAAGCTCCGGTTCTTGTTACCGAAGAAATGGTAAAAAATATGAAACCGGGAAGCGTTGTGCTCGATATGGCTGTTGAATTTGGAGGTAATTGCGAGGTAAGCGAAAAAGGTTCAACAGTTAAAAAGCATGATGTAACAATAATCGGTGAACCGAATTTACCAAGTCTTGTACCAACTCATTCAAGTGATATGTACGCTAAAAATATTCTTAGCTTAGTAACACACATTGCTAAAGAGGGTAAGGTTGAATTGAACCTTGAAGATGAAATTGTGCAGGGATCGTTAATTACAAACAACGGGGAAGTAATTCATCAAAGAATTAAAGAGTTATTGTAATTAAATCCAATGCATCTCTTAATTTTTTATAAAATAAAATAAGGAAAGTGAAATGGAAGGTTATGGACTTCTAATGCTTGTTTATGTATTTGTGTTGGCAATTTTTGTTGGCTTCGAGCTTATTACAAAAGTTCCTCCCACATTGCACACACCGCTAATGTCCGGCTCAAACGCAATATCCGGGATTACCATTGTTGGCGCTTTGCTTAGTGCAGGTCTTGGTGAAATGACGATCAGTACTATACTTGGAGTGGTTGCAATTGTTTTTGCAACAATAAATGTTGTCGGCGGTTTTATGGTAACTGACAGAATGCTTAAAATGTTTAAAAAGCCGTCTCGGTCCGGCTCTGACGGAAAGTGAGCTGAAAAATGGAAATTGTATCATATTTTGTTTACCTGGTTGCTTCTGTCTTATTCATATTAGGTATAAAAAAGTTAGGCTCTCCAAAAACTGCACGCCGCGGTAATCAACTATCTGCAACAGGAATGCTCCTTGCAATAGTTGTTACTCTGCTCGATCAAAAAGTATTAACGTATGAATATATTATTTTGGGACTGGTTGTAGGTGCGGCTATCGGTGCTGTAATGGCAATAAAAGTACAGATGACCGGTATGCCCCAGATGGTTGGCATACTTAACGGTTTCGGAGGCGGCGCTTCTGCACTGGTTGCTCTTGCAGAATACTACCGCATTTTTAACACAGGTGCACTGTTCGAAATAAATACAACTGTTACAATCGTACTTAGTATTTTAATTGGCGGTGTTACATTTACCGGTTCATTAATTGCATTTGGAAAATTGCAGGGCATCGTAACCGGTAAGGTGGTTAAGTATCCGTTGCAGCATCCGCTTAATGCATTATTAATTTTAGCCGTAATTGCAGCGCTTGTATTTATAGTTATAAACCCAACTGAAACAAATATTCTTTTGGCAGTGCTTGCTGTCTCATTGGTTCTTGGAGTTTTACTTGTACTTCCAATTGGCGGAGCCGATATGCCTGTTGCGATTTCTTTGTTAAACTCCTATTCAGGATTAGCTGCTTCTATGACCGGTTTTGTTCTGCAAAACAATATGCTGATTATTGC
>JAZGGS010000293.1:0-4169 GCA_036480595.1 Ignavibacteriaceae bacterium | reverse complement strand
CAAACGCAGTTGGTTCACATCACGAAGATATTGAAATGGAACACCCGATTGCAACACTTGTACAGGCAGCTGATGCAATTAGCGGAGCAAGACCCGGAGCAAGAAGAGAACCACTTGAAAGTTATGTAAAACGACTTGAAAACCTTGAAATATTGGCCAAATCATTTGAAGGTGTTGCAAAAACTTATGCCATCCAGGCGGGTAGAGAAGTAAGAGTTGTTGTGGAGCACAATAAAGTTGATGATCTATTAGCTGATAAACTTGCAAAAGAGATCTCGCAGAAGATTGAATCGGAAATGGAGTACCCGGGACAGATAAAAGTTACTGTTATTAGGGAAGTAAGAAAAATTAGTTACGCTAAATAATTCATGGGGCTTTTGCCCCTTTTTAATTGTTGAATGAGTAAAAAAAATTTTACTGTTGCAATTACTGGTGGAATAGGTTCTGGAAAAAGTACCTTCTCAGAATTCCTGCGTGAAAAAGATTATCCCGTTATTTTTGCAGATGATCTATCAAAGGAGTTATTACAAAACAGTAAAAAAGTTAAACAGCAAATAATTGAACTGTTTGGTTCCTCTGCTTACAATAGAACCTATATAAATACTGATTTTCTTGCAAAAGAAGTTTTTTCTGATCCGCACAAACTCCAAAAAATTAATTCTATTTTACATCCAAAGGTAATAAATCAGGTTAACCGGGAAGTTGAAGAATTAAAGAAAAATAACAAATTGGTTTTTGTTGAAGCAGCCCTGATTTATGAGACCAATATCGAAAAACTTTTCGATTATGTTGTCTTGATTGCTGCAGATGAAGAGATAAAAAAACAGAGAACGGTTAAATCTAAAAAATTCTCTTCAGAAGAATTTGATAAACGCATCCAAAACCAGATAAAGGATGAAGAAAAGAGCAAACAGGCGGATTTCATCTTTTTTAATAACACAACAACAAATGATCTTAAAATAAAAGCAAACCTGCTATTAATGACATTAAATTCTCTTCTAAAATAAATTATCTTATCCGGGATGCTGTCATTTAAAAATATTTTACAATTTTTACATGCTGTATTTTTAACAATTTTGTCAGGAGTTTAAATTGTCTTTCTTCCATATTCTTCTTGTAAAAACTGTTCAGTTCATGCCGGAAAAGGTTCTCTGGTTTTTTTCAAAAAATTACATTGCCGGTAAAACACTCAGCTCAGCTATTAAAGTGGTAAAGGATCTCAACTCGAAAGGAATGCTTGCTACAATAGATGTGCTTGGTGAATCGATAGAAACAAAAGAAGAAGCTATTCATGCCAAAGAACAGGCAATGGAGGTTCTCGATGCAATTGTAGAGCACAACTTAAATGCAAACGTTTCAATTAAACCTACCCAGTTTGGTTTAGCTATTGATGAAGACTTTGCTTATGAACAAATATTAGAGCTCGTAAAACGAGCCGGGGAATTGAACAGCTTTATAAGAATTGATATGGAGGATTCTCCTTATACAGATGCCACGCTAAAAGTTTACAAACGAATATTTAATGATCATATGAATGTTGGCGTTGTACTTCAAGCTTATATGAAAAGAACATACAGCGATGCAGTAACTCTTAATGCTATGGGAACCAATTACAGGTTATGCAAAGGAATTTATATTGAACCGGAAGCAATTGCGTATAAAGATAAACAAGCAATTCGCAATAATTTCATGAAAACATTGGAAGAAATGCTAAAGAACGGTAATTACGTTGGCATTGCTACGCACGATAAATACCTGATTGACAAAACTTATGAGTTAATTAAAAAGTTAAATATTTCTAAAGATAAATTTGAATTTCAAATGCTGCTGGGTGTTAGAGTAGATCTTAGAAATAAAATAAATAATGATGGTTTTAAAATAAGAATATATATTCCGTTTGGTAAAGACTGGTATGCATATTCATTAAGGAGACTGCATGAAAATCCGGAACTGGCAGGGCATATTGTTAAAGAATTTTTTATTATTAGAAAATGAACATACTCGGAATTGAAAGCTCGTGTGATGAAACTTCTGTTGCAATAATTTCAGGTGATAAATTAATTGCTAATTTAATCTCTTCCCAGGATTTTCATAAAAACTATGGCGGGGTTGTCCCCGAACTTTCCAGCAGAGCACATCTTCAAATAGTAAAACCACTTGTTAACGATGCACTTGAAAAATCGAACCTTGAATTGAAGGATATTGATCTAATTGCTGCAACAGCGGGTCCCGGATTAATTGGTGCATTGTTAGTTGGCTTAACCTTTGCAAAGGGATTAGCACTTTCATTAAAGAAACCGTTCATTTCTGTAAATCATATTGAGGGTCATATCTTCTCAGGTTTTTTGATGAAAGATAAACCGGAATTTCCTTTTCTTGCTCTGGTAGTTTCCGGCGGACACACTTTGTTATTATATGTTAAAAGCTTTAACAAAATTGTACAGCTCGGTACCACGGTTGATGATGCAGCAGGAGAAGCATTCGATAAAGTTTCCAAGATGCTTGGATTAGGATACCCTGGAGGGCCGCAAATTCAAACTACTGCAAAAATGGGTGATGAAAATAAAATTCCGTTCCCAATTGCGAAGTTGAATGATCCTTATAATTTTTCATTCAGCGGGTTGAAAACAGCGGTACTTCGTTACTTACAGAAAAACCATAAATCATCTGAAGATATTCCGCCTGGAAATTTAAATGATATTGCAGCATCTTTTCAGAAAGCTGCTGTTGGTGCACTGTTAATAAATTGCGAAAGAGCACTGGATAGTTTTGATATAAAATCAATTTCACTTGTTGGCGGAGTTGCTGCAAACGAATATCTACGAGAAAAACTCAGCGCACTTGCGGAAAAGCATAATAAAAAATTTATAGTTCCCGGTTTAGAATTTTGCGGTGATAATGCTGCAATGATTGCCTTAAGGGCAAAGACACTTTATGAAAATGGTGTGCGCGATTCTTTAAGCGCAAAACCCTATCCATCTTTAAAGAAGAACCATTTTTTATCTCATCATAATATTTAAGTAACCGTTTTATTTTTTTATGAAGTTTGATATTAAAAATCTGTTAACTCGCTGGCAAATAATTCTAGTTGAAATTGTTTTCATCGGGATAGTTGTAATTTCTTACTTCACTTTTTTTACTCCTAATTATTACTTGCACAAAGAACCAGTACAATTCGATATTAAAGATGGAGAAACATTCTCATCTGTTGTAAACCGCCTATATGAATTAGAAATCATTCCCAGCAAAACCAACATGAAAATTGCTGCGTTTATTTCAGGATCAGAAAAAAAAATAAGAGCGGCAAGGTTTCATATAAAAAACGGTTTAAGTTACCTGGATCTTCTGGATTTGTTCACACAAGGTGAGTGCGATTTTGCAAGAAAGATAAAAATAAAAAATGGGCAAACCATTAAGTGGCTTGCATATAAATTAGAGAATAAAGTTTTTATTGATTCGGCAGATTTTGTTTCTTTAACTGAAGATCCTATTTTTCTTGCCAAGCTAGGGTTCCCGGAAAAAACTTTGCAGGGATATCTGTTCAGTAAAGATTATGATGTTTACGAAAGATCATCACCTGAAGAATCCTTAAAAATGTTTTATGATGCGTTTAATAAATTTTGGGTGGACAGTTTAGAAAAAAGAGCAACTGAATTAGGTTTTTCAAAGCATGAAATATTAACTTTGGCTTCAATCATAAAAGGTGAAACCGATTTACCAGAAGAGATGCCGCGGATAGCAGGAGTTTACCATAACCGGTTAAGGATTGGTATGAAACTCCAGGCAGATCCAACCATACAATATCTTCTACCCGGTGGATGGAGAAAGTTATTGTATGATGATCTGCAAATCGATTCGCCGTACAACACATACAAGTATGCTGGTTTACCGCCGGGACCAATAAGTAACCCGGGAAAGAACGCAATTATGGCGGCCTTATATCCAGAGGATAACAATTATATTTATTTTGTTGCAGATGGAAAAGGAAAACATAATTTTAGCAAAACACATAACCAGCATTTGCGTTATGTTAGAGAATACAGAAAATGGTTAAAGACTCAAAACGGAAGATGAAAAGATTAAAGATTAAAGTAAAAAGATTAAAGAGAAGATTAAAATGAATGAAAACTTGAATGATAGATTGTTCAATTTTGCTGTGAATGTATTAA
>JAZGGS010000292.1:0-3117 GCA_036480595.1 Ignavibacteriaceae bacterium | reverse complement strand
ACAACTCTAGCACCACGTTTTGCTAAAGCGAGCGCAGCACCTCCCCCAATGTTTCCGGTCGCTCCAGCAATCAGTATTGTCTGTTGATTCGTCATTTTTATAATCTCCATATCAGTAACAGCTTCATAATTTTTATATTGTGTAATTTTTTATCACCTTTTTTTTATTATTTTTAATTATTAAATTAAATAGGTATTGGGGCTCTAATAAGAGCATGTTCACTAATACGGAAATAAATGAAAAATGAGGGTTTATGGTCTTTAGATAAAAGAAATAGAATTCTATTGATGAAAATATGGAATTGAAAATAATAAAATAATCAGTAAAATCCACATTTTTCCTCTTAAAAGATAATAGTTTGGAATAAAAAATACCAATATTTTTTCCATTTAGTTGAAAATTGGGAAGGGAAGTTGAATTATTATATCATTTAGTCCTAAGTAATTGATCAATCCAACAATTATAATATTTTGAAGATAAGAAAATATGGGGGATAATATCTTTGAATCCTTCAGTTTGCAGTTCTTCTTGAACTTTTTGGGAATCTTGAGCAGTTTTTGTCCATATGAACATCGTTAAAAAGTTAGGTATATTACTATAGCTCATAATAAGAGTAATATTTTGACTATATTTCTCATATATATGTTGTATTGTTGTGTTTAAGTTAGTACCTTCATTTAAGTAAATATGAAACGCTGTGGTCAAATTATTTTCAGCTTTTAGAGTCCACTCAATACCAAAATCAACGAGGTTATTCTCAATCATACGATCTAATCGTTTTCTAACGGTTTTAGTAGAAAGTCCAACGTCATCTGCAATATCTGTTACAGGTTTCCTTGAATTTCTATTAAGAGTCTTTAAAATTTTATAATCAATGCTAGTAAGTGGTTCTGGGGTTGTGATATATGGTTCATTTACAATTCCTACAATGGGCTCACTAATTTGAGCTGTATTAGACGCATAAATACTTAATTCTTGAAGTTCTGATATATTCCTCAGAAAGGCTGAGATAGTAAGAGATTTAGCTCCAGCTATACCAATAAAATTAATACTCTCATGTTGTCCAAGCTCTTTACTTACTGCATCCACTGATTTTGCATTAGACGTGCCAAAAATCAAAACTGAAAGATACTTCAATGCAATCGCACTTGGTCGGGCAGTATAAGCCTCAATAATCTCGTTGCTTTCAAGTTTATTTATCCGTTTATGAACAGCGCTTACGGACATATCGACCAGATCCCCTAATTCTCTATATGTCACGCGAGAGTTTTCTATTAGTTTTTTAAGAATAATTAAGTCAATTTCATCCATAATCTTACTAAAATATTAATTAACTAGATTAATAAGACTTTTCTCGTCAAACTAAATAAAGATTACTGAAAGTATTTATACTTTCTATATAATGTAAATAGTTAAATTACTTTTTATGATTTAAAATACTTGGAATTCTAAATCTTGATCTCTTGCTAGAAATTTTTTTAAATAAAAAAGAGATTCAGTTAAAAATTTAATCTTATACGTCATTTGTGTAGGTTTTCACATCAATTTCTTTAAATCCCATTGCTTGATTGAATTTGTATGATATAGTATTATTTACATAAACTTCACTTCGAAGCTCTCTGATATCCCTTTGCGTGAAATACTTCCAGGCCTTGAGCCCTAGAAACCTACCAAGACCCTTATGCTGAAAGCGTGGTAGTATCCCTAAAGCTAATATACTTGCATAGTGATCTTTTTCTCCCTCGAAATCTAATATGATAAAACCTGCAGGAATACCATAAACTTTTGCAAATAATATAACTATCTCAGGATTATGCTTAAGAGACATCAGAGTCTCAGTGGTAATACTGGAAAAAGGAGTATTTGATGTTAACCATGATTTATTATATAAATAGACTAAGGCTTCGATGTCATTATCAGTGGCTTCACTAATTTTTGCCCTTAATGGATTTAGCTTAAGCTCTTCATTGTACTTTTTTTCTTGTTCCGGAGTCAACTCCTCAATAGAAAATCTCATCTGACGATAAGTTAGGCTTTTTAAATCTTCATACAGCGTTTTTCTTTCTATCATATTTTTTATCTCCATTTTTTTTTTGATAATTAAAATTATTATTCTTCTCCTTTTTGTTATATAACGATGAAGTTTATCCGAATTCTTTGATTTATCAGCTATTTTTCCTTTAATCGAATTATATACTCATTTAATTGGAGTTTCCAAGCTTTTTCACTTCCTTTCTTGCATTATTGTTTATTTTTTTAATTTAAAATAAAAAAAAATTTTGAAAAATCACCTCAGCTTAAATTTTATCTACTCATACAACCCGAGATGAAACCTAAAATTCCGCCGCCTAATAGAATGAATGCACCTATATTTATAGTAACCAATCCAGATGTCATTAATCCCAAACTAAAAGGAATAATTCCGGGTATTAGTTCCGTACCTAAAAATGGTTGGACATATGGCATAAAATTCGGAGGAATGCTGAAATATCCGGCAATTACTACCAATCCTAATATGAGTGGCATTAATGAACCAATAATTACGCATGCTCTATTCTTCGCTCCAATTAATAGAAAAAGCCATGAAACTAAAAAGAAAAGAAAAAGACCTCCTAAGATGTAAGGAACAAATGTAGGAATTCCCCATGCTGTCGCCATTGCGTTCGGATTGGCAAACATTCCACCGATGTTATTTAATAATCCTAACCCATGAGCAGGTTGTCCAGATACTGAAAACCAAGATAAATTAAAAGTAGCCAATAGGACAAGTATTCCAGAGACTTTAGCTAGATTTTTTCCTGGATATGATCCCGTATTATTGATTTTGAATTCTTTAGAAATATTATCAACAATGGTTAGGGGCGTGTCAGACATCATAGTAATTTCTCTCTGGGGATCTCCAATGTTTAATTTTCTTTCATATTTTTTATTTTGTAGAATTTTTTATCACCTTTTTTTAAAAAATATTTATTTGTTAATTGTAAGACAGTTTGGGGCTCTAATAAGAGCATGTTCACTAATACGGATATAAATAAGCAAAGGGGGCTTTTAACTTCAAAAAAGAAGGAAAGCAAATTTATCGTTGAAATCATAAAACTTTAGAATAAAAAAATAATC
>JAZGGS010000291.1:0-5056 GCA_036480595.1 Ignavibacteriaceae bacterium | reverse complement strand
GATCGAACACACAGCTTAATGAGCTGGGCAGCCGTTATGGCTGGGTAAGATCGAACACACAGCTTAATGAGCTGGGCAGCCGTTATGGCTGGGTAAGATCGAACACACAGCTTAATGAGCTGGGCAGCCGTTATGGCTGGGTAAGATCGAACACACAGCTTAATGAGTTAGGCAGCCGTTATGGCTGGGTACGTTGAGTATAAATAGTTCTCCAAATAGCCTACTTTGAAAAGCCTTCATTATTTGAAGGCTTTTCTTATACCAGCAACAGATCTATTTTTTTTGTGAACAAATTTTTTTATCAGATTAAAAAAATTTAATTTGAGTTTGTTAAACAAAAAAATACCTTATACTAATTTATTATTGAAAAGTTACTGATATTTTCATCTCACATGGTTTATAAAACTCTCCTAGCCTTACTTGCTTTTTATTCTTTCTTGTTTTCACAAGAGTTATCCAAAATAACTTTATTGAACGGAGAACAGGCTTATCAAGTTCCGGTTTATTCCTTTGATAGTAACATGTATATATCTTTGCAGCATGTTGCTGAGGCGCTTGCATTGAATTATAATAACATTGAAGATCTTTCTGCAATTGAAATTGAATCACAGAAAATGAAACTAACAATTACAGGTAGAAATCCGTATGTAATTTTATACTCCAAGGACGATAACAAAACTCGTTCAATTCAGTTAACTACTTCTGCACATGTAATGGATAAAATAATATTTGCTCCTATGCCCCAGGCAATTGATCTGCTGAGTTTTGTCTATGAAAAACCGATAATCATCATTAACCCAAACCGCTTAATGGTTATTGATGATGAAGATCATGTAAATTCTGTTTTAGACATCAGTTTTCAGGAGAGTGAAACTGATACATACCTGAAAATTAATGCGAAGAACCGAATTGTTGCATTCCTGGATTATGATAACGATGATAGTTACACTCTTAAACTAAGACATACAAGCTTAATTAAACAGGAATTTTCCAGCATCATTCCTGTTGGTTTGGTAAAAGATATAAATATAAATAATGTTAACAATAATGCCGAAATAAATATTACAACAATTTCAGAAAATTGCGCTGTGGAACTGGTTAACTCAAGTGATGATAATGAAATTTACCTACATGTATTTATAAGAGAAGATTCTGAATGGTTTGAAAAAGAAAGTGAACATTTTAAGATAGTCTACCGGGAAAATCATTCGCATTTAGTTAACCATCTACTTAGCAGTGCAGAAAATTCACTGTTGGCGTTAATGGATTTATTTGATTATAAACCTTCAGAAAAAATTATTATTGCTACTTATGATGTTAGTGATTATGGTTTTAGTACAACAACCACTATTCCTCAAAACTATATCCGTATTGAAGTTGAGCCGCTGGAACCGGGTTATGAAGTAGTTCCCTATAATGAAAGATATCAATGGCTGCTCTCGCACGAAATAGTTCATATAGTTGTTAATGATCAGACTTCAGGTGTAGAATCTTTCCTTAGAAATATATTTGGAAAAGTAATTCCGGAAAAAACCAACCCGTTAACTGTTTTTTACAGCCTATTAACAAACTACCAGCGCTATACTCCGCGTTGGTACCAGGAAGCTATCGCAGTTTTTATTGAAACATGGTTCAGCGGGGGCTATGGAAGAATTCTTGGTAACTTTGATGAAATGTATTTTCGCACAATGTTATTGGAAGGAAAAAAATTCCCCACCCAACTGCAGTTGGAAACAGTAGAAAGTCATAACTCTTTATTGCTGGAAACACTATTCTATCTTTATGGTGCGCGATTTGTCTCTTACTTATCAATCGAGTACGGTGCAGTAAGTGTTATTAATTGGTTTAAGGAAGTACCGGGGGAACCTTACATTGGTTTTGAAAGTAAGTTTGAAGAAGTTTTTGGAAAAGATTTTGATCTTGCCTGGTATGACTTTATAGTTTATGAAAAGGAATTTCAAAGACAGAATATTGATATCCTTAAATTTTCTGAATTGACAGAGAAAAATAAAATTAGCAAAGGAAATTTTGGGTGGATCACACAACCCTATTATGACAAGGTTACTAACTCAGTTTTTTTTGGATATCACAGATCGCATGAATTAGCCAGCCTGCAACGACTGGATTTATCTTCCGGGATTTCTGAGAACCTGATTTCACTTCCAACTCCAAGTATGCTGCAAGTTGCTTCTACTGCTTTCGATGAAAGCAATAGTTTATTTTTTTACACAACAAATAATAATCAGCTTTACAGGGATATTTGGGTTTATGATACTGCTGAAGATGATAAGAAACTTCTTTTTGAAAATGCCAGGGTAGGCGATTTAGCAATCTCATCTGTTACTCACGATTTATGGGGTGTGCTTCACGAAGGTGGAATTACCACCCTTATTGTTTCTCCGTATCCATATCACGAATTACTTCCGGTTATTACATTTAGGCTAGGTGATGAGCTATTTAATCTTTCTATAGATAAAACAGGAACAAGATTAGCGGCAATTTTAAAACGCTCAAGTGGTCAACAATCTTTAATTACAGCTGACTTGGGTAGTATATTGGAAGGATCAGAATTTGAGTATCACACTATTTCAAGCAGCGGCACACCGGAAAATCCTTCCTGGAGCAACGATGGTAATTTTATTTACTGGAATGCTTACACTAACGGAGTATCCAACATCTACCGTTATAGTTTTAATGATGAATCTATAAAAGCCGTTTCACATTGCCTTACTGGTTTATTCAAACCGATAGAAATAAATCCTAATACACTTTTTGCATTTGAATTTACAACAGATGGATTTGTTCCCGTATTATTAGAAAATAAACCTGCTGTACATCTGCCTGCAATAAATTATTTAGGGCAAAAAGTCCTGGATAAAGATCCACAGGTTTTTGATTGGATATTACCAAATGCTGAAACAGTTAGTAATCCTTTGGAATATAAAAGGGAAAAAAGTTACAACGGATTGGCAAATCTTAATATTCAATCTATTGTACCTGTTGTAAGCGGTTTTCAGAACCAGGTGATTTTCGGATTGTTCACTCATGTTTCTGATCCTATGCTTCATCACGATTTTATTATGGAGTTTGGTTTTTCACCGCTGCATGAGACCCCCAGCTTTCCTTCTTTTCATATTCGTTTAAAATACGATTATATGCAAAAGTTTTACATGGAGTTAAGTCATCACGGACCTGAATTCTTTGATCTTTTTAATGATAGGAAAAGAGGGATGCTTGGTACCAGGCTTCGGTTAAATTACACGCATTACTGGCTTTATGAAAATCCTCATAAAATTAAGCAAACTATGGCACTTACATTTTACAGAGGTGCTGAATTTATAAACGATAACCTTGTCCGGGTCTCGCAGCCCGATTTTGGAGTATTTGTTACCAATATTAATTCAAAAGATTTAAGAAAAAGTATTGGAAGTTCTGATTATGAGCACGGGAATGATATTATTCTCACTTTTACACTATACGGTACAAATTTTGATACTCCTCAGTATGCGTTAAATACATATTTAGAATTTAGCGATTTTTCTACGTGGCTGTGGCACCATAATGTGTTACATACAAAATTTTCTGGTGGATATCTCATAAATAATGAAAATCTTTTACAGGCAAGATTCTATTTAGGCGGATTTGGTAACAGAGGTATTGATAACGGTCAAGTAAGGCAATTTCGTAAAGTTTTCCGCTATCCCGGTCTTCCAATTTACAGTCTTGATACAGATAGATTTCTTAAGTTATTGATTGAAAATGATTTTCCGCCGGTAAGATTTGGTAATTTGGCTATTGGAGATCAGTTTATAAATCATATTGATTTTGCAATTTATTCGCAGGCATTGGTAACGAAAAATTCAGTTCTTGGTAATTATTGGGTAGATTTGGGAGCGCAGTTAGACATCAAACTAAAGCATTGGTATAATTTGGAATCTACCTTTTCAATGGGAATTGCAAAAGCCTGGTCTGATAAGACAACTGATTGGGAGTGGTTTCTATCTCTTAAATTGTTGAAAGATTGATTATACTATGAACAAGTATATTATAAACAGGAATTGCCTTTTTAATAATGATTTTTCATAAATGAAATTTTCTGAATTTAAAAAAAATATTGATGACGGGATAAAGAATACTGTTTCCGATGAAGAATCGTCCGAAAAAGTAAAACACCTGGAAGCAATACTTAATATTGCCAACACAATAAACCGATCGCTTATTATTGAGGATGTGCTGGAGCTTGTATTGAAGAACGCCATCCGTCTTACAAATTCTGAAAGAGGATTTATTGTACTACAAAATTTACACGGTAATCTCGATTTTAAAATTGGCTTAGATTCAGAAAACAACTCCCTTCCGGAAAATCTTTTTCATATAAGTAACTCTGTTGTCGAAGATGTGTTTTACCACGGTCAATCGATTTTTATTGAAGGTGCACAAAGCGATGCTACTTATGATCCTTCAAAAAGTATTCTTAAGCTTGACCTTCAAACTATCCTTTGCTCACCACTAATAACCAATGAAAAAAAAATAGGTGTTATTTATGTTGATAGTAAACATCTTCAAAAAATAAAAGTTAGAGAGATAACAGGCACCTTCGAAATTCTTGCCGGGCAAGCTGCAACAGCAATAAGGAATGCACAGTTGTACGATGGACAGGTAAACGCTTACAACGCACTACAGGAAGCTAACAACCAGCTTATACAAGCAGAAAGAAAAGCGCTTAAATCGAGTATTGATTCTGAGATTGGTCAGTCGCTGCAAGGGCTTGTTCATCTTGCATTGCTGGAAACCGAAAGCTTGATGAGGATGATTGAAAAGTCGCAGCCGGAGTATGAACAAACTACGGGTAAAACCGATTCGGTTCTTTTCGATAGACTAAAACTGAAATCAAAAGTTACGATTGACAGCATTAGGAATATTCAAAAGTATGCACAGGTCTTGCTTGAAACTTCAATAATAAATTTGAATAAAGATAGTGGAGACCTTAACAGAACAATTCAGTCGGTTATCAAATATTTAGTCCCGATGAGGAAGTATGCATCTTTAACATTTA
>JAZGGS010000290.1:0-10742 GCA_036480595.1 Ignavibacteriaceae bacterium | reverse complement strand
CCTGCCAGGGCTGCACCGCCGATATAAACAAACATTTGAATAACATCAACCCAAATCACACCTTTTAATCCGCCGGTGTAAGTATAAACAAGTGAAACCAAAGCAATAATAATTATAGCAATTACAGGGTCGATCTTTAGGATAAGATAAAGCGGTATGGCTGTTGCAAATAGCCGAACCCCATCTGCGGCTGTTCTTGTAACCAAGAAAACTATAGAAGCAAATGATCTTGTTTTTCCACCAAACCTGTTTTCAAGAAAGGTGTATGCGGTTTTTAGCTCGCCTCTAAAATAAGCAGGCAGGAAAAGTTGTGCAACAACTATTCTTCCTAATAAAAATCCTAAAGCAATCTGTAAAAAGTTAAGATTAGTTAAGTAAGCAAGCCCCGGAATAGAAATGAAAGTAAGTGTGCTTGTTTCTGCGGCAACTATAGAAAAACAAACTGCCCACCAAGGAATTTTCTTTGCTCCCAAAAAATAATCCTTAGCAGTTCTTTGTTTACCTCCTGAAATTATACCCCAAACAGCAATTCCAACCAGGTAAGTGATGATAATTATATAATCAAGTATGCGGGTTTCCAAATTCTGAAAATGTTTTCTAACTCAATTATTAAAAGTAACGAACATTTTATGATGTATAATAAAAAAGCATCTCTAGTAGTTATTGGATGTTTTTTGACATCAAAAATTTTTTAACGGTAAATCAATTGATTTTTTTTAAGTCATCAAATGCATCGGCAACGGTATCACAAACAGGCAACACACGATCCAGTTGTGTAATTTTAATTAACGAATAAACTTTTTCGGATGGTGCAGCTAATCTCATATGCCCGTTGTTGGTATTAAGAATTCTGTTTGCAACAAGAATAGCGCTTAAGCCGGAGCTGTCGCAGCTTTTAACTTCACTTAAATCGAGAATAAACTTACTGGCGCCTTCTACTTTTAAGAGAAGAGTAAACTCTCCCTTAAGGAGTCCTGATATGCTTGTGTCTAGCCGTTCTTCATTTAATTTGAAGACAGTAATTTCATCTTCCTTTTTTATTTCAAAATTCATATAAATACCTTAAAACATTTTTAAACAATTTAATAAATTCTGATAAGAGATTTCAGGTTCGCTTTTATTATTTACAATTTGCAGGTTAAAATATTTATCTGCATTTTTCCCGGAAAAACCAATCCGGACAGGAGGATTAACAAAGTTCGCTAGAAAATTATAGAACAAAACCTGTTGCCTGTTAGTATCAATCACAACATCAAATTGCATTTTCTTAATTCGGTTTAAAAACTTTTTTGTTGGTAATTCCAGTTTTGTCTTATCATTAATTCCGTGCTCAACTGCACTTACTTTATATGCAGAAGGCAGAAGACTAACCCTGAAATCGTTGGTCATAGCAGTAACATTTTTTTTGGATTCCCTTAAAAAATTCAGCACTTCAACTGCATGAAAGAAATCTTTTTCATCTTGAGGCATTAATACCAGGAATGAGTAGGAGCGTTTAAATATCCTGGAGAAATCCAGTTCATCGAACTTATGCTCCTTCAGCTTCTGGTTTATAATAAATTTAGCTGCCTTATCTTTTATAGAACCAATCATTTTGTAACGGTTTCATTTAATAAATCAATAAAATCAGTTTCACTCAAGATAGTAATTCCAAGCGATTTTGCCTTTATAAGCTTTGATCCTGCTTTTTCACTGGCGATAAGATAATCAGTTTTATTTGTAACACTTGATGTAACTTTACCGCCAAGTTCTGTGATCTTTGCGGATGCTTCATCGCGTGAATACTTACTTAGTGTTCCTGTAAGAACAAAAGTCTTTCCTGTAAAAACGGTTTCCTTTTGCTGCCCATATATATCATCACTTAACTTAAAATTCAAACCGGCTTTTTTTAACTTATTCATAATTTTAAGATTTTTTTTACTGCTGAAGAATGTTTTTACACTTCTGCTAATACTTTCTCCTATTTCATCTGCTTCCGTCATTTCCTCTTCGGTAGCTTTCAGCAAGTTGTCTAACGATTTAAAATGCTTCGCAAGTTTTAATGCAACACCTGCCCCCACATACCTGATACCCAAAGCAAACAGTACTTTATCGAACGGTTTTTGTTTACTTATTTCAATTGCATTTAAAAGATTATCAACACTTTTTTTACCCATTCTTTCTATTTCAATCAATTCAGAACGTAAATTTTTTAGTTTATAAATATCAGCATAAGTATTTAAAAAAACCTTTTCAACAAAAACATCTATTGAAGAAACACCAAGTCCTTCAATATCCATTGCTCCTCTCGAAGCGAAATGTTCTAGTCGTCCTTTTACCTGTGCCGGGCAAAAATGATTTTCGCAATAATAAGCAACCTCATCTTCCGGTTTATATAATTTAGTGCTGCAAACAGGACATTCATCCAGCGGCTTAGTAGTGCGGCTTCCATCAGGTCTTTCAGCAAGTATAACCGAAACTACTTTAGGAATTACATCTCCCCCTTTCTCTATTACAACTTTATCTCCTACACGTATATCTTTTCTCTCAATTTCATCAAAGTTATGTAAGGTAGCCCTGCTTATTGTAGAGCCGGCAAGCAAAACCGGTTCTAATTCTGCAACCGGTGTTACTGCTCCGGTTCTTCCTACCTGCCAGACTATTTTATTAACAGCAGTAAATGCCTGCTTAGCTTTGAATTTAAATGCCACAGCCCATCGCGGAGATTTTGCAATGTTTCCAAGTATTTCCTGCTGCTTAATCGAATTAACCTTAACAACCGTACCGTCTACTTCATATTCAAGTTTATCCCTAAGTGATTCAAATTCATTGCAAACTTTAACTACGTCTTTAATGCTTTTGCACTTTTCGTAATTTGGATTAACCCTGAATCCAAGCTTTTTAAGAACATCCAGGTTTTTTTGATGAGTTCCAAGATTGTCTTCAGGACTTATAAGAGAATATATAAAATTGTTAAGCGGTCTTTTAGCAACAATTTTTGGGTCGTGCATCTTCAGTGTTCCTGCAGCGGAATTTCTAGGGTTGGCAAATAATTTTTCACCCTTTGCAGATCTCACTTTATTCAGTTTTTCAAACTCATCAATGTTCATAAAAATTTCGCCGCGCACTTCAAAATTATTTAGTTTATAAGAAACAGAGTCATCCCTTTTTAATCTTAAAGGAATAGTCATAATGGTTTTAACATTTGTTGTTATCTCTTCGCCAATTGTCCCATCGCCCCTGGTAGCAGCTGTTTTTAGCACTCCATCAACATAATTTAAGCTTACCGATGCACCATCGATTTTAAGCTCAACAATGTATTCTACTTTTTCATTTTCAGGAAGTGCATTCCTCACCCGTTTATCAAAATCAAAAAGCTCTTCTTCGTTATAAGTATTAGCAAGACTAAGCATTGGAATTTTGTGCGTAGCATGTGGAAAATCTTTTGTAAGATCCTTTCCAACTCTTTGCGTGGGAGAGTCCGGGGTGATTAATTCAGGATACTTACTTTCAAGTTTTTCCAGTTCATTAACAAGCGTATCATATTCTTCATCACTTATAACAGGATCTGCTGACACATAATAATTATAATCGTGATCCCTTATTTCATCCTTAAGTGAATTTAATCTCTGTTTAATATCTGAAGACATTTACTCTTGTATTAAATTGGGGGGTGAATACAATCTTTCCAGCCCGTTCTTATCAATTTTGAAGTACCTAACCGACCTGCGTATTCCTTCGAACTCAAGGTTTTCTCCATTCAATTCCAGACGAATTACCCCGGAATTACCAAGTATAAACTTAAAATTATTTACTGCTTTAAAGGTTTTTCCGGTACCGGGATAGAGTAGGTAGTCCTCTTTTATCCGGTTATCCGTAATAACTAAAACCCAAGCAGAATCTCTTGAGTCTGTATTTTTAATCTGAAGAACCAAACTATCAGAATTTACTGCAGAAGTTATTTGTTCATCATCTATTTCCTCTTCAACATAACGCTGTGTAGATTCTTCAAGTACCTCTTCGTATGGTTTTTCTTCAACGATTATCTGCGAACTGTCCTGGAAGAAAACCAGGTAAATTAAAATTGCAATAACCACTACACCAGCCACTGCACCACCGGTCATCATTGCCATTTTCTTTTTACCAGAATCGTCTAAAGTTTTGGTTTCAGTTACATCGGTGAATGTTTGAACAGGCTGAGTTTGTTTTTTTTCAGGCTCTGGAATATCCTTTTCTACAGGTTCTTCCTCTGCCTCAACTTTTTCAGGCAGCTTTCCTTGCTTTGCAGCTTCATATTTCTTTATAGTTTCTTCTTCATCCAGCCCAACTGTTTTGGCATATTGTTTAATAAATGCGCGAACATAAATATTTGGAAGGAAGGAAAAATTTCCATTATCAATTGCTTCAAGGAATTTAATATCAATCTTTGTTTTGGCAGCCATTTGCTGTAACGTTATTTCGTTTTCTACACGTGCCTGCCTTAGTTCTTCAACAAATTTATCTAGCATAATTTAACCCGGTAAATTTTTCTTAACCCATCAATTAAATAGAAAAAATAAATGTTTAGATTTTCCTTACAAGCTTAGCCGCAAACGCTCCATCCATGTTATGTTTATGCGGAAGTGTTTGAACACACCCGTTTTCATCAAGAATTTCATTAGGGAATTTATCCTTTGCACTCTCCAGCTCGAATCCCGGATTATTAGCCAGGAACTTTTTAACTATATCAAAGTTTTCTTCCGGTTCAATTGAGCAGGTACTGTAAACAACTGCACATCCCGGCTTCACCAGTTCTGCGGCTTTGCATAGCAGCTTATATTGTATATTATTCAAATCTCTTATATCGAACAAATCTTTTTTCCATTTTATATCCGGTTTCTTGGAAAGTGTACCCGTCCCGGAACAGGGTACATCTGCAAGAACTCTATCGAACAGTTCACCTTCATAAGTTAATGCATCCGCAACTTCCA
Source organism: Ignavibacteriaceae bacterium (assembly GCA_036480595.1). Lineage (GTDB taxonomy): Bacteria > Bacteroidota > Ignavibacteria > Ignavibacteriales > Ignavibacteriaceae > JAZGGS01. The sequence goes on along the minus strand of JAZGGS010000290.1, from coordinate 5,793 downwards.
TTTTTACGCAGCTCAGTCCCAACCTGTCTATATTTTTTTGCAGCAGCTTTAACCTGCTTTCAAATCTGTCTAGTGCAACAATTTTTCCCTGCGAATGCATTAAGGCAGCAATGTATGCAGTCTTTCCACCTGGGGCAGCACATAAATCGAGAATATGCATTCCATCTCTTACCTGCAGCAGCCGGCAAGCCAACCCTGCGCTTTCATCCTGAATATTAAAATGACCTTTGGCAAAATATTCCCACGCGGTAATGTTGGTAAGATTCTGAAGTTTAAGAAATTCGGGTAAGTATTTGCCATTGTTGTATCGTAGCTTAACTGAATCGAGTAATGTTTTAAATTCATCGGGTTGAACTTTAAGCGAATTAACCCGAAGTGTAAGGAATGGTTTTTCGTTATTAATAAGGAGCAGCTTTTCAGTTTCTTCACGCCCGAATCTTTCTACATACCTTTTAACCATCCAGGAAGGATGTGAATAATAAGAACTTAAATATCCTATCAGATCTTCTTCCGGATCTGGGTACCTGATAGAGTTTTTATTCCTGATAATATTTCGCAATACTGCATTAACAAAGTCTGCAGGTTTCTGCCCCTGGAGTCGTTTAACAAACTCCACCACTTCATTTACTGCTGCATAATCAGGGACTCTATCCAAAAACATTACCTGGTAAAGTGCAACCCTGAGCCCGTTCTTCATATTAGGGATGGCTTTTGAAAAAGTGCCTTTGTAAAAGCCATTAAGAATCCAGTCAAGACGTCCCATCCATCTAACCACGCCATGAACAATTTCGTAAAGAAGCGCTTTATCCTGTCCTTTAAGTTCAGAGTTACGCATCTCGTTATCGAGCAGTCTTTCAAGGTAAGCATCAGTTCTCTCAACACGGTTAAGAATTTTTACCGCCAGACCGCGGACACCTTCATAAAGCCCTTTTACTGTATGATATTCAAGTTTAGTTGTATTTTCCACTAATATCCTCTTTGCTTACGATCTTCTTTAGTAAGATTAAATATTGTACTAAAAATATTTTCATCTTCTTCACTAAAAATTTTGTTTCTTCTTTTAAATACTGCTTTTGCAGTTTCAATTGCTTTTGCAAATTTATATTCTCTTACAGATGAATTGCCACCCCATCCAAACGATGAAATATATTTTGGCGGAAAACCTTCGCCGAAAACATTGCACGAAAAACCAACAACTGTTCCGGTGTTGAACATAGTATTTATAGCTGTCTTTGAGTGATCGCCCATCATCAAACCTACGAATTGCCTGCCTGTATCAATGTGTCTTCCGTTTACCTGCACATTAATTGTGCTGTAATTATTTTGCAGATCGCTGCAATTTGTATCGGCACCAATATTTATCCAGCTTCCAAGATATGAATGCCCTAAAAATCCTGAGTGCTGCTTGTTTGAGTAAGGCATAATTATGGAATCTTCAACTTCGCCGCCAACCTTACAACCTTTTCCAACACTAACATTTTCGTAAATTGTTGCGCAGCTTTTTACTTTGGAAGACTCGCCTATGTAAACCGGTCCTTCAATAACAGCGTTAGGATAGATGACAACATCTTTATCTAAATAGATAGGATCCTTTGAAGCATCCAGCACAACACCCGGTTTTATTTCAACATTTTCACTTATAAAAACCTTCTCCGGTTTTATGAAGTTAACACCTGGGTAATTCACTTCTTCTAAATTAGTTCCCTCAACATTGTTTTTACCGGAAAGGGATGCTATATCTTTTTTCAATTCTTCGCCATTCAGGTAAACTAAATCCCAAAGGTATTCTGCACAAGTTAGCTCAACTTCTTCTGATGGAATGCCATCAAAATCTTCAGCAGTAAGAATATTTTTATTTAAAATATTTGTTAATCTATCTCCGGAAACTCTTGCTGATACAACTGTTCCATTGGATTTAAAAACTTTATCTTCTGTAAGTGTTGAGGATATTATCTCAGATAGATTTTCCGGTGCGACAACTCTTCCGTTAATAAACAGAACTTCAACATCCGAAAAATTATTTACTTCATTTGAAGGATTTTGAGATTTAAGCAATTCCTCAAGGTATTTTCTGCAATGAAGCACAACTTTTAAACCGGGATAAGCACGTTCTATCTTTTCTCTTAAAGTGTTTGCACCGCACACAAGTTCGTAAACCGGTCTGTAATAAATAAGCGGTTCAAAGTTAATATGTTTTTCATCCTCAAAAAGAACTATCTGCATCTTCAACCCATTAGTAAATAATAATTTACAGCATTTAATTTAAGCTTTTTTGTTGTAAGATTCTTTAATAGAATTTATCGCTTGCTACTTTTAATGAAGAAAAACCAGTTGGAAATTATAAGGTGGAATTTGATGGAGCTAATCTTACAAGCGGAATCTACTTTTACAGAATCCAAGCTGATAGTTATTTAGAAACTAAGAAGATGTTACTTTTAAAATAGAAAAAGCCGGGTAAACCGGCTTTGTAAAACATAAATATATTTCTTAAAACTATTTTTTTGCTATTTTCTTTTTTGCGTATTTCCTGTTGAACTTCTCTACTCTTCCAGCTGTATCGAGAAGCTTTTGCTTACCTGTAAAGAACGGATGAGAACCGCTGGAAATTTCAAGTTTAACAAGCGGGTAGGTGTTGCCGTCTTTCCACTTAATAGTATCGCTTGATTTAATTGTGGATTTGCTTAAAATAGCAAAATCGCACGACGGGTCCTGAAAAACAACCGGTCTGTATTTTGGGTGAATCCCTTTTTTCATCTTAAAATCCTAATTTTTAAACAATTCTTTCGAAATTTCGAGCCGGAAATATAGAAAAATTAACTTTTACTTACAATATACTTTGGGCTGATTTATTCAATTTTTAAGCTATCCGCTGCCTGTATCTGCACTTTTTGCCTTAACTGCTCAACTACTTCCTGCTCTTCTTCGCTTAACTGAATTTGCCTGAAGTTCAAATTTTCCTTGCTGATTGCCAGCCCGGTTGCCATTTCAGTTTCCCCCTCTGTAGGTAATGTGATTGGTTCTGTAGTGCTGGTAATCATTGATTCAGTTGGCACCGAATCAATATCAGCAATCATTTCATCATCGGTAAAACTTTCAATTACTTCTTCCTCCATTCGCTCACCAGATCCCCTATCTTCTGTAACAGAACTTTCAGTCATGTTAGTTCTCTTCTCTAAAGGAGATTCATCTTTCTGCTTTTTATCTTCTCTCTCTAATTTGATTTCATCGTAATCAACAATTTCCATAATATCCTCGCGTACTCTTGGTTCCATTTGTAAAGGATCTTCCAGTTCTTCGGAATTAAGAGTTACTACAAAGAAAACAATAATTGCTGCAGCAGCCAATCCTGCAGAAGGAATTAATCGTGATGGTATAAAAAACTGATTCCAAATAGTTTGTACCTTTTTTTCTTTATACTTTTCGGAGTTAATTTTTTTCATCAGCCTGGCTTCAAAATCAGCCGGTGCTTTAACTTCCTGGAGCTGGTTAAGAGTTTTAATTACATCGTTATATTTTTTATCATCATCTTTTACGGGCATTTCATCACCTACTCGTTATAAATATCCTTTAATAAAGTTTGAAGTTGTGCTCTTCCTCTGTTTATTCTTGATTTTACTGTTCCTTCATTTACTTTTAATATTTCAGCAATTTCTTCGTAGCTCATTCCCTGCACATCTCTTAAAATAACAGCTTCCCTGTAAGCATCTTTAACTTTTAACAATGCTCTCTGAATTATTTCATCCTTAATTCCGCTGTCTGTCATAACATCGGGTCTGTATGCTTCATCCGGTATATCGAATGTTTTATGTTCATCGCCGTAATCACTTATAGAAATAAACTGTCTTCGTCTCTGCCGCTTGTACTCTGTGCGTGCAAGGTTTCCGGCAATTGTATAAATCCATGTAGAAAATTTTGCCACCGAACTGTAGCTGTCTTTATACCTGTGCACTTTTATCATCGTTTCCTGAACAACATCGGAACAAGCATCGTAATTACCAATAAACCTGAAGACATAATTTGTTAACGGATTTTTATATCGGTGAACTAAAATCTCAAACGCCCGCTCAGTATCATTCTGCTGAAACTCAAGAATTAGCTCTTCATCAGTAAGCTCGTGGAGATTTATTTCCATTAACAGCGTTTATACTTAAGTAGTAAGAAATTTGTTTCCATAATTGAATTACAAATTAACTAAAAATGAAGGAAATCAGAAGAATTTTGGAGTCAGGATTACAGGATTTCAGAAATAAGGATGGTAATAAGTGTCTTATCATCCAGGTTTGTTGTTTTGATAGAAATGTCTGCCTTTAGAAGTGCCCTGAAAATATCGATAAGTTTTTCATCAGAATAAAGTGTACGCGCTTTTATGTAGCCCCTATAATAAAAAGGATGTGTGCCTACAATCCTGGCTGCCGCTTGGTCGGGCATGTTTTTACTTCTTAATTCAGTTACTTTTGATAAGCCGGTAAAGTACCTGGTAAGCATATTAACAATGAAAACAGTTTCAAATCCGTTATCCAATAAATTAAACGCAATTTCAATAACACGCGGCTTATCCATTTCAGCAAGAGCATCCTGGAGATCGAAAATGGTGAACTGCTTTAATGAAGATGAAACTGCCTGAATGTTTTCAATAGTAATTTCATTTGTATCCTTAAGGTAAAGAAGAATTTTTTCCAGCTGGGTTTCCAGCATACTCCTGTTTTCGCCAACCATATCAACTAACACCTGCGCATTTTCTCTTTTTAGAGTTTTTCCTTTTGATTCAGTGTAACTTACCAGCCAATCTACAAGAGCACTTCCCTTTAATTGTTTTGCTTCGAAGATAAAATTATTTTCAAGGAGTGTTTTATACGGTTCCAAAGATAAGTTTGCTATTGCGCCGTTATGAATTAGAACAAGCACCGTAAAATCAGCAGGGGCAAGAGCGTAATCTTTAAGAATTTTTTTATCTCTAACCTTATCGAATTGTTTAAAGACTATAATTTTTTTCTCCGAGCCAAAAGGAAAAGTTAAAGCAAGATCCAGAACTTCATCAAGTGATTTGTCTTCCCCATAAAAAACTTCTTTGTCAAAATCAGAAGAAAGTAACGGCTCAACTGCTGCTTCAACAGAGCTTAATGCACTATCTAAGCTGAAGGAATCTTCTCCGAAAAAATAATAGATCGGAGTCAGCTTTCCTTTTTTTAGATCAGGATTAACCTGTAATATGGAAGGTGCTTTACTCTTTGCCATTTTGCGATTTTAATTTTTCATATTTAATTGCTTTAAATACAAATATGCTCAGTCCTCCCACGACAATCCCAAGAACAATTATCATTGTTATTATTGTACCTATAGCCATTGTTTATCCTTCTGAAAATGAGTTTTTATTTAAAGTTTTTTTAACCAAAAATTTATTCATAAAGATTAAGACCGACAAAACAATTGCCCACTGGAAAATTACTGTTCCAAAATTTTCTGAGTGAAACGGGTTCCACCATTCCGGGTCCCACGATATAGATGATATGAGCCACCAGCTAACCAGCACAACAACCTGAACAGGAACCAACACACCGATTACGTAATTATACCATTTGCCAATTTTAATATCACTTCCGGAACCGTTAATAATTTCTGTCCGGAATTTATCAACTCCATACCTAATAATTGAAAACGAAATAAAGGCGCCGCTTAAAATCAATCCCACACCCCAAACCCAATCCTGGTTTGCAAGAAATTTAAGATCGATCGCTGAAGGAATTCCTAGCAGGATTCCTAAAGATGCAACAATAACAAGAGCTTTTTTTCTTT
>JAZGGS010000289.1:0-6519 GCA_036480595.1 Ignavibacteriaceae bacterium | reverse complement strand
TCGTATTATAAAAAAGCAGCAAAAGAAGCCGCACACCATGTTTGCAAAATGAATAGTTCATTTAGAGCTGGGTGGATATTGATGCATCTTAATAAAAATACGGATGCTTTTGAAATGTTTAAAAACGCTATACAGATTGGACATTCCGAAGGTGAATTTAATTCTATTTATACAGAAGCTTTGTACTGGTGTGCTGTTACTCTAGAAGCGGAGAGCAGATATCTGGATGCAATAAATCTGTACAGGGCTGTGAAAGGAATTTCAGATCAGTTGAATCCTGAAAGCAGGTACCGTGAAATTATTTCCCTAATTGCAATTGGTAATTACAGAGAAGCATATAGTTTGTGCAAAACTTTTGGCGAGCCTGCACCAAGCGAATTTTCAGCGGAACGATATTCTGAGTTGATAAAACTTGTTGAAAAAGAAAAGGATTTACTTGAATACTGTTTTAATGATCAAACTTTCTATTCAAATTAAATTATGATTAATTACCCTGTTACATATAATAAAATTGAACGTTTTCCGAATGACAGATTAAATTTTAAACAACTGCATTCAATGGCATTTACAGGACAGTATGAGTTGGTTCGTGCGAAATTTATTGAGTTGCAAAAAGAGGAAAGAGAATTTTATAATGATAAAGAAATACTTAACCAGGTAATTTGGGGAAGCCTGCAGAGAATAAATCAACTTAAGGCGATCCACAATTACAGCGCTATAAATAGTGAAACTGAATTTCTTAGGGAGGTGCTGGATCAATTTCTAAATTATTCACACAACAAAAAATCTTATCCAAGAGAGTTGTTCCAGGCAATTATATATGTAAGTGACGTGTTGATTTCTCAATCTAAATTAGAAGATGCAGCAAACTATTTGAATAACGCAGTAGTTATTGGGATTAGCAAATTTCCAAATCTTCGAGTGGATGTGTTTAATAAGTTATCTGAGATATTCAACAAAAAGGGAAATATTAACGAATCATCAAAAGAGTTATTTAAACTTGCAAAGCGCCCATATCTTCTAACGGATAGAAATCAGGTTCCGGAAGTATTTTTCAGATTGAGCAAAAACAGTTTAAAATCCGGTAACATAAGAGAGTATAAACAGTTTTTATTCATAGGTCTAAAATATTTTTATACCAATGTAGATGAAAGAAAAAGAATTTTCAATCAGTTGCTGCTCACCTATAGGAATTCCTTTTTATTGCTTCTTAATAACGAAGTTACCTTAAGTACTAAACTTCTTTTTCTACCTCACTGGGTTCATTTTAGACTGCCGGATTTTGGAAGAATTAAACTTGGTTTTGTTAATTCATTCAGCAGAAAAATTCTACTCTCAATTATATATCTCTACAATTACTTTATAAAATCTTCTAATCCGGCGTTTCTAAATAATGGTGTTCAAAATGATTATCCGGTTCTTCTAGAAAAAAGCAATCAAAGAGCAAATGTGTTTAATTCATCTAAAAAAGGTAAAACTATTCTTATAACCCGTGCTATGGGTGGGATTGGGGATTTACTGATGATCACACCTGGCATTCATGCATTGAAGAAAAAATATCCTAACAGTGAAATACATCTTGCAATACCTAGTAGATACTTCCCACTATTCTATGAAAATAATGATGTAAAGTTAATCGATGTTGAATCGGATTTCTTTTCCCATTATAAATATTCACAATGGAATAATTTTACAGATTGCCCGTCAGCAAGGGACGAAAGCCGCAGAGCTCCGAAAGTTAAAAGGGGAAGAATTGAATTATTTGCAAAATCACTCGGTGTAAGAGGTTTAAGATTAAAACTGATGAATGAAAAACCCAGGTACTTTATAACTGAAGATGAAAAAGAGTTTGCAAATTTATTCTGGACAGAATTAGGATTAGCAGACAAAAAAGTTATTGGTGTTCAATTAAAAGCTGATGAGAGTTATCGTAATTATCCATTAATGGAACAGCTTGTTGAAAGAATATCACAAAAATTTAAGGTTCTTTTATTCGATTCTGAAAAAATTGATGGATTTGATTTTGAAAACGTTATTAAAATTGACTCCTTCTCATTACGGAAAGCATTTGCACTTGCACATAGATGCGATGTAATTATAGCTCCCGATTCTTCTTTTGTTCACTTTGCTGCAGCATTTGATAAACCAACCGTGGCAATATATGGACCAATTGACGGTAAAGTTAGAACTAAATCATATCCAAACTGTACTTATATAGATTCAAGAAAAGAACTTGGCTGCCTGCCTTGCTGGAGGAATGAGAATATCCCTTGCAAGCTTACTGGTATGCGAGATAGTGCTTGTTTAGAAAGCATACCCATTACAAGAATAATTAATGAATTAGAAATAAAATTGAGTGAAATAAATAATGTTACATCTGAGTAAAATATGCGATGCTTCAGATTGGTTCGAATCTGAGTTTCAGCAAGTTATTAAATCGGAATTGAGAGAATCTCCCCGCTTTCACAGAAAGCAGTGGGAGTTTGCCATGATTTTTCTAGCGCTTAGAAGATTGGGTTATCTTAATAAAGATAGCACTGGTCTTTCAATGGGCGGCGGCAATGAAAGAGTGCTTTATTCCATTGCACGTTACGTAAAAAAACTTTTTGTTACCGATCTTTATTCCGATACTACCGGATGGGACTGTGCGCGGACCGATGACCCAAATGATTTTATCAGGAAAAGTAAACCGTTTGAAGTTGATGATTCTAAAATAGAAGCAATGCGGATGGATATGCGTGATCTTCAGTTTGAAGATAACACATTTGATTTTTGCTATTCATCCTGTGCTATTGAACACATTGGTGATTATGATGACTTTATAAAACATATTAATGAAGTTCATCGTTGTCTGAAAGAGGGAGGAGTATATGTTTTAACTACGGAGTTTCAATTCGGCGATGAGACGATTAAGGATCCTAACAACTATATCTTTTCACATTCTTACCTGAATGAAATATTGCGAAGCATTGAGCTCTCAGTATTCACACAACCAATAGTTACACTTAGTGAAAATGAAGCTAATTTTCCTCTTCCGGCAAATATCAACAATATTTTTGATTTGGGTTCTTCTTCCAGTCAAATCGATCATTACCCCAATTACTCTCATCTTCTGCTTTTAAGAGGTAAACATCCTTTTACTTCTATTTCTCTCATCTTAAAAAAGGAAGAGAAAGGTGAAAAGAACAACAAATTAAAATTTATTGGGTACGATGAATCAAAATCTTTTCTTTCAGAAGGTGTGAAGAAATATAAATCTATGCTTGATACAAGTGAGTTAACGCTATCGCCTTTTTCCTCTTTGCCGGATGGTGTTTCAAAATACTTTCAAGATCATTCAGAATTCTTTTCAGATAAACTGAACGAACAAGAATGTGAGGAAACAATTTTTCATACCGATTATTTCTGGCTTGGATCGAACGATAAACTCCTGAATATATCATTAAGATTTAATGAACCTAAAACGGTTGAAGGAACCACACTGCAATTAAGAGTTCACAGGTATGCTACTCTATCTTCTGAGAAGATTGAGGGTGTTTTTGAGAAAGAATTTTTAATTGATGGATTAACTGAACTTGAAGATAAAATTATACTGAGCATAAATGAAGAATACAATTATGCAGTGCTCTGTAATATTAAAACCGGTAATTGTGAGATGGAAAAAATTGCAATTAAACTTAAACCAATTAAACGAGAATCCGAGAATACTGTTGCGCCAATATCTAATGTAATGGAAATCTGAAGTTATGATGTTCATAAAAGAAAATTTTGATGTTGCCTCTTTAAGGTTTTCCTGGCACTTCTCAAAAAGCCAGCTTAAACTAAAATACCGTTATACCTTTCTTGGATTTTTGTGGAACTTTATTGAGCCTGCTTTATACCTGGTGATATTAAGTTTGGTTTTTTCTGTAGTTAACAGGATGAACATTCAGGATTATGCTGTTTTTCTTTTTAGCGCTCTTGTACCGTGGAGATACTTTGAGAAGGTAGTAGCTACAGTTATGGAATCAATTGTATCCGGAGATTGGTTATTAAAAAAAATGTATGTCTCTCCAATTGCATTTCCAATAAACAAATGGTTAATCTCCAGTTTTGAGTTCCTCTTTTCGATTTTTGCAGTGTTTGTTCTTTTTGCAATTTTTAAGGAAAACTGGAGTATTCACTTAATAATTTTGCCGCTGGCAATTCTTCCCTGGGCAGTATTCGGTTTTGGTATTGGAATGATCTGCGCCGTATCTTATTTGCGATTCAGGGATGTAAAACCGCTTGTACAAATGATTCTCATATTAACTTTTTTTACTTCTCCGATTCTATTTTCCAGTAATGTTTTCACTCCAGGTTCACTCCAAGCAGAGCTAATGAACTATCATCCCATAACATATTTTGCCGCACTATTTCAGAAACCCTTATATTTTTTAACCTGGCCTTCACTATTGGATTGGATAGTTTCGTTTTCAATTTCAGCTTTAGCATTAGTAAGTGGAGTTTACCTTTTTATAAAACATAAATCCAAATTTTACTATTACCTGTAATGAGTATTTTCCAATTAAATAATGTGTTTGTTGAATTCACTAAGCATTCATTGAACGAACTAAGCTTAAGAGAATTGTTGGGTTCAAATTTTAAAAGAAAAAAATCCGAAAAAATTCGTGCTCTTGATAATATATCCCTTCAAATAAATGAAGGTGAACACATAGGCATCATTGGAAGGAACGGAGCAGGTAAATCAACTTTGTTAAAGGTCCTTGCCAAAGTGATTTCACCTGTAAGCGGGCAGGTAATAAGAAATGCAAATAAAAATATAGTTCCGTTATTGGAACTCGGTATTGGTTTTCAGGCTGATCTTTCAGGGAGAGAAAATTGTATTTTGGCTGGATTACTGCTTGGATATACGCATTCAGAAATTGAACAACGAATGAAAAACATTATCAGCTTCTCGGAACTGGAAAGTTTTATTGATGAACCTGTAAAAAATTATTCATCTGGAATGTATGCCCGTCTCGCTTTTTCAATTGCTACTGAAATAAATCCAGATGTTTTGTTAGTTGATGAAATTTTTGGTGTGGGCGACGAATTTTTTATGAGAAAAAGTGTGGTTAGAATGCAGAAGCTTATGGCGAAAGGAGTAACAACGGTTTTCGTCGCTCACAATATTGATTTTCTTGTTGAACAATGCGACAGGTTAATCTGGATGGATAGTGGAACAGTAAAAATGGATGGAAACCCGCACGAAGTTGCTGCAGGGTATCGGGATTCAGCAACAAAGTTAAAATTAGTTGAAAAGAATTAAGGAGGCCAGGCTAAAATGAAAAAAAATAATTTTTCGAATACAGTAATTGTTAATGCCACAAATATCGGATATAAATATCACGGAATTGGTGTTTATTCACTAAAAGTTTTGAAAGAATTAACAAAACTTCAAACTGATTTAAGCTTTATTGTATATCTGAATAAAAGCTGTAAACACCACATTGAAAAGATAAACTTTCCGGATAATATTATTATCAAATGGGTGCCAGCATTTTTATCTCCCGATAGAAATTTTAAAGGGCATATACTCAGATTAATATTTTCAAATTTAATTTCTATTAAGCATTGGAAACATCTGCAGTTCAACACAAGCCAGTTGGAAATAAGTTTCTTCAGAAAAAATCAGGTTGTTACAATTCATGATGTTATCCCTTTACTCTTCAAACAATATCACAAAAAACAGTATCTGTTTTTCAAACTTATTCTGAGGTATGGAATAGAATATGCGCACTTTGTTCTTACACCTTCTGCACATTCAAAAGAACTGCTTAAGAATATTTATAACTTACCTGAGAGGAGAATAAAGGTTATTCATAATGGTGCAAACACGCTAAAACTAAATTCAAAGACGTTGGATTGCGTTAAAGAAGAAAATTTCATCCTTTATCTCGGAAGAATTACTAAGATGAAAAACATTCAGGGAATATTAAAATCCTTTGATCTTATTTCATCAAAAGTTGATCATAAGCTGGTTATAGTAGGTAATAATGAAAAAGAAATGCAAAAGGAAATTAATGCCGCTTGTTTGAAAAAGATAAGCAGAAACAAAATTGTATTTAAACAGAATTTAACTGAAGAAGAAAAATGTGTACTTATGAAGAAAGCCTCATTATTTTTATTTGTCTCTTTATACGAGGGCTTCGGATTACCGCCTATTGAGGCAATGGCTTGCGGATGTCCGGTTATTGCTTCGAATAATTCAAGTCTTCCGGAAGTTTGTGGCGATGCGGCTTATTATGTTGATCCGGAAAATCATTCAGAAATAGCTAATGGAATCTTAGAAGTTCTAAATAATGATGAGCTTAGAAACAGAATGGTGAATAACGGAATTAACAGATCCATGCTTTTTAACTGGTCCTTTTCTGCAAAAGAACATCTTAGAGTATTCGAGCATGTTGTCTCATATTCACGATTTCCTGGTAAAGAAATGCATCCGGGATTTCTACACGTTCTTAGTGCAGCACATAAGCGGGTAATTCCAGAAGTTCA
>JAZGGS010000288.1:0-3209 GCA_036480595.1 Ignavibacteriaceae bacterium | reverse complement strand
TGATATAAACAGGAGCGTAACTTAATAATTACACGTAAATTTCAATCACAAAAAAATAAGTTTTAAGTAGATTAGATTTCAGCTTTGATTGAATTCAGTCTTGCCATACCTTATTTTTAATAGAAAGAATAAATGATTTTTTTCATATTAAAATGGAGATAAAGAATGGTTGATAAAATAACCGAACTGTTAGGCAGTGAAGCAGATTCATTGCTTAACTACAAAGCAAAATTTCCTAAAGAACAACTTAACCTTCCGGGACCCGATTTTGTTAACGAGGTCCTAGTTCAATCAGACAGAAGTGTGAATGTTCTGAAAAATTTTAACTGGATTTTAAACAGCGGAAGATTATCTGGAACAGGATACGTTTCAATACTACCTGTTGACCAGGGAATAGAACATTCAGGCGGCGCATCTTTTGCTCCAAATCCAATTTACTTCGATCCTGAAAACATTGTAAAACTTGCAATCGAGGGAGGTTGTAACGCTGTGGCTTCCACGCTAGGTGTACTTGGTATGATGTCCAGAACGTACGCACACAAAATTCCTTTTATCCTTAAACTGAACCATAACGAACTGCTTACATACCCAAACACATTTGACCAGATAATGTTTGCTGGTGTAGAGCAGGCGTTTGATCTTGGAGCTGCAGCAGTTGGAGCTACAATTTATTTTGGTTCTGAAGAAAGCAGCAGGCAGATTGTTGAAGTAAGCGAAGCATTCCAGTATGCGCACGAAATGGGAATGGCAACTGTACTTTGGTGCTACTTACGTAACCCGGCTTTTAAAACAGATAAAGATTATCATGTTTCTGCCGACTTAACCGGACAGGCAAACCATCTTGGCGTAACAATAGAAGCTGATATTGTTAAGCAGAAACAGCCGGAAAATAATGGTGGTTACAATGCAATTAAGTTTGGTAAAACAAATAAAAAAGTTTATTCCGATCTTACATCCGATAACCCGATAGATCTTACAAGATACCAGGTTATTAATAATTATCTTGGTAGAGTGGGATTGATAAACAGCGGCGGTGCATCCGGCGATAATGATTTTGCAGACGCAGTTAAAACATCGGTAATTAATAAACGTGCCGGCGGTATGGGATTAATTTCAGGCAGGAAAGCTTTCCAGCGACCGATGGAAGACGGAGTTAAATTGCTTAATTTAATCCAGGATGTTTACTTAACTAAAGAAGTTACCATAGCTTAATAAGCAAAATTAATTCTGATTAGAAGCGCCTTAAAAGAGGTACTTTTTTTTTGAACGAGGTCAGTGATTAAGCAGAAAATCTGCCAGCTTGCCAAGATCTTTAATATTCTTGTTGCCAAAATCAGGCATTATCTGTTTAGGATACATTTGCCTGTACTCTTTGAAGCGTTCTTCTTCCATAAAAGAAGAAGGATTGCGTAAATATGCTATCAATGCCTGGCGGTTCCAATATTCAGTTAGGTTTGCCAATTGAGGTCCATCAGCAGTACCCGTAAGATTCTCTCCATGACATTTTATACATCCAAAATTAACAAACAACTGCGCACCGGTGATTTCAGTATTTGTTTCTTCAGTACCTGGTGAGTTATTAACAGGAAAGTTATGTTCAGTCTCATCTTCTTTGGTCACCCTTCCAAGTATAAAAAGAAGGATGAATAAAAATAAGAAGGCAGAAATCCATATCTGAGGTTTAGTCATTACTGTTTTTTCTCAAGTAAAAAATTTTAAAAAATTGAGATAAAACATATTAAAAAGTAGATACTATAACAAAATACTGTACACCTATTTCTAATTTTGGGTAAGAAAAATATTTTAAATACTTTTATTTATTAGTGGATATTCAGCCCCTAAAAGATTAATTTTATCAATATAAAGTTCGTATTATTCACTAATACTCAAGAAGGGGACGTTTTGAGCAAAGAAAATAAATACATACGTTCTCTGGTTCAAAGTGCCCAGAAAGGAAATAATGCGATATTAAAACAATTGTTTGAGATGAACCTCAAACGAATTCATTCCTTATCGCTTCGCTTAATGGGCAATCCTCAACTTGCTAAGGATCTAACTGTTTCAGTTTTCCTTAGTACATCCAAACGAATCAAATTATTTGAACCGGATATACTCTTCTCTGATTGGCTTATCCTTAATACTATTCAAGATGCCCTTGAGCAAATGAAAAATGAAGGTAAGAAAAAAAAGAGAAAAAATGGTGACGAAGAAAAAGTTGGCGAATTGCGGGTTGAACCTCTCGACCAGGAAATTCTTAACCTGAACAAGCACGAAAGAATTGCAATTGTTTTAAATCAAATAGAAAATATCCCAATTGAAAAGGTAGCTAGATACATAGAGCAACCAAATGAAAAGGAAGTCCAAAAAATTATTGATGATGCAATAAAGAACCTGGTTAAAAGCGTTGAGGGTGTTAACTCTCGCGAAGATGTAATTGATTCCATAAATAAACTTCCCCGGGAAATTGAGTTTGACAATAGAACAACTGAGGAAATTCTGAATAAAATTTATGAGGTTGCCGAGAAAGGGGAAAAAGGGAAAGAAAAAGATGACACAAAAGTTAAAAAAGATGAAAAGATAGAGCGCGAAAAAGAACCACAGGTAAAAAAGAAAAAATCCAAAGAGACTAAACTACCTGGGGGAAAAACCGGTAAGAAAAAAATTCTTATTAGTGCAGGAATCCTTGCAGCTATTGCTGTACTATTCCTGGTTTTTACTTCAGGCAGCAGCAACTGGAAAGTAAAAGTATTATCCGGCTCGGCTAAAATTGGTGTTAAGGTAACATCAAGTTCGGGAACAATGATAGCCGGCGATGCACTCGAAACAGATCCGAATTCCACTGCTGAAATAACTATTCCTGAAATAGGAAAAATCGAGGTTTATCCTTCAACAATTATATCTAATATGGGAGATGAGAATACCGCAAAACTTAAAAGCGGGAGTATTAAAGTAGATTTTAGCAATGCAAAAAGTCCTTTCAAAGTTATATTGCCTGTAGGATTTATTGAGGGTTATTACCTGGGCAGTTCCTATTCTGTGGAATTTGACCAGGAAGATTATGCTGTAATATCGGTTGAAGATGGATGGCTCTCAGCCGTTTACAGAAATGTTGAGATGATAATTGCGGAAGAGTATTCTGTGCAATATAAAAGCTCTTTGGGATTCGGAATACCTTATCATAATTCTGCAAGTGCAGAGCTTATAAATTT
>JAZGGS010000287.1:0-2748 GCA_036480595.1 Ignavibacteriaceae bacterium | reverse complement strand
AACAAAATTGCCTGCTTGTAATTTGTAGAAATAAATTCCACTTGTTTGACTTGTAGCATCCCAATTGTAACTATAGGTACCCGCATTTAACTCTTCAGAAACCAACACAGCCACACTTTCTCCAAGCAGGTTAAACACTTCCAATGTTACAAACGATGTTTGAGGAAGAGAGAATTGAATACTTGTGCTTGGGTTGAAAGGATTTGGATAATTCTGTAAAACCCGGAAGTCTGTTGGTACTTCGCCTGTTTTTTCTTCTTCAATAAAAGTTACCCCTCCGTTGTTTGTATAAAGGATGGTGCCCTGGCCTCCTACAACCCAGCCATTATTTGCATCGGTAAAAAATATTGAGCTGAAATCCGAATTAGTCCCGCTGTTTTGTGCAGCCCAGTCTGCGCCGCCGTTGTCAGTATATATAATTAATCCTGAAAGTCCTGCCATCCAGCCACTATTATTATCTAGAAAGTGAATCGAATAAAGTCCCTCTGTTGTATCACTGTTTTGTGGTTCCCAGTTTGTTCCTCCATCTGTAGTTTTAAAAATAATCCCTTCGTTTCCAGCCACCCAGCCGGTTGTTTCGGAAATGAAAAATACCGCACGCAAATAATTAGTTGTTGCTGCAGTTTGTGCTATCCAATTACCTCCCCCATCTGTAGTTTTAAGAATTTTACTTAAGGTATTAGAAGGATTACCCCCTACTGCCCAACCGGTATTTTCATTAACAAAAAATATTCCTCTATAATCTGATGCCTCAGCAGTTTGAAGCACCCAATTTAAACCGCCATCGGTGGTCTTAAGTATCTGGTTTCCTCCTTCTCCGGCAGCCCAACCCGTAGTGGGAGAAACAAAGAATACTGAATTTAATTGATTATGAAGAGTGTCAGTCTGAACAGGCCAGGTAGCGCCGCCATCAGTAGTATGATGGACCATACCAAGATTTGGTGAAAAATTTCCACCGACGGCCCAACCATCGGAACCGGAAGTGAAAAACACCGAATTTAAATAATTAGTCGTTCCACTTACTTGTTCAGACCAACTATTCCCACCGTCGGTTGTGTTAATTATTACACCGTCGTCACCAACAACCCATCCAGTAAGCTCATCAATAAAAAACACGGAGTATAATCTCGATCCAACTCCACTTGATTGAGGTGTCCATTGAGAAAACGTTACTTGTGAAAAAGAAAGAAAGAAAAAGCAGAATAAGATTATATACTTCATATTACCTCCTACTGAAGAGTAATGATTATTAAAAGAATACTTCGTGAGAGCGATCTGTAATTAATCTCACGGGCTTATTCAGAAAACCAACCTCGTAACACTGAGCTGTATGAGAAAGGAAAAAGTATTGGTTCTAATTAGTTATTTTATTTTTCAAATTCAAGAAGTATCAATTATTAAATAGCTACTAATAAGTTTTTCTATCTACTTAAAACAGTATTAAGATATTAATATTACTTATAGGCTGCTTTATTAATATCTTCTATATTCCTAATAGGATTAGGTGGAGATAATTCTTTTGCAAGAAATTTATAAATCCTTACACGCAGCTCCCTAGCTTATATGTTATCAAGTCTGTCAAAGGAATGTCCGCCGGGAAGATCTTCAAACACCTCATACTCAAAAGTTTTACCCGATGCTTTTAGCGCATTAATTAAAAGCTGTACTTCCAGTACATTAACATCTGCGTCATTCGTGTTTGTATGAATTAATAAAGGTGTTTGTAATTTGTCTGCATGCCAGATGGGCGATCTTTTTTTATATTCTTCAACATTTTCTTCTGCTGATTTTCCGATATGATAATCAGCTTCGTAAAGATCGCGGTAGTCCTGATCTTTATATCCCATTCTCGAAACAAGATCGCTAACAGGAACTCCTGCAAAAGCCACTTTATAATTTTCCGGATGGTTGAAAATATTCATCAACGATATAAGACCGCCATGACTCCAACCCATAATTCCAACCCGGTTATCATCTACAAAATCATAGTTATCGATCATAAATTGTCTGCTGGCATCAACATCTTCAACTTCCAATCCGCCGTAATCAATTTTTTCGTAATGCTCTTTGCCGTATCCGGTGCTTCCACGGTATTCGGCAGCAATAACAATATACTGTTGTGCCATTAGTTCTTTAACAATATGTGTATAATAAGTTGAAAAATTACTGTGAACACCACCATGCGGAAAAACAATAAGAGGATATTTTTTATTAAGATCGATATTTTTTGGAACAAAAACGTAGGCGTAAAACTTTACCGGATTGCCGGCGCCCTGCCCGGTGGGATTTTTTTCTTTCCAGAGAGGCGGTCCCGTTAACCGCACTTTATCTATAAACGCTATTTCACCAACTCTTTGATACCAGAGAACATCATCAATAACTTTTTCAAGTACATCAAGTCTGTGGTCAAGATTTTCATTGTATTTTTTTAATGAATTAATATTCTGCAAAACACTATCAGGTATCTGTGCTTTACATAAAACGGAAAAGAAAAAGATAACGGGTAAGAGAAATAAATATTTGGAAGACATTTTTATCCCTTAATTTATTAGTTAAGAAGAGAAACTGCTTAATTGCTAGCTCTAAAATTAAATAAATAATATCAAAAAAATAGTAATCTGGTAATGTGCTTAAATTTCAAAATCCCAAATGGAAAATCCCGGCGAGAAGGGGGAGATATTCATATTTACTTCATTAATACCATCTTCTTAGTTTCAATATAATTTCCTGCTTGCAACCGATAGAAAT
>JAZGGS010000286.1:0-2679 GCA_036480595.1 Ignavibacteriaceae bacterium | reverse complement strand
ATACAAAAGCAGGAAAATATATTGTCGAAAATGCTGGATGCTCAGCGTTCGATTAATGAGAGAGATTTTGAAAAGAAAAGGGAATCCAGGTCTGGCGAAACTGTATTGAGAGATTCTCCGTACGATCTTAATCTTTCTTTGGAAGATGCAATTAACAAAATAAGGGATGAACTTAACAGGGCGGTAAGAGAAGGATATACAAAAGATTACGAGGAACTAATTATCAAATATTACGAATCCCTTCAGGAAGATGGTTCCGGAAACTGATTTCACAGAATCATTCTCTCAAAAGTTTTTCAAATAAAAAATCTCCCATGGTTTCTATTAAAATTTATTTCGTTTCTACCTAAAAATTATTATTTCTAAATAAATAAATTTATTTTTATAGCCATGTATTTTTAAGAACTCAATTATTAAGAAATGTCTGAACTAGTAAAAAACACACTTCAAATCATCTCCAAAATAAGCCAGAGCAATTGCGCCTATTTGGTAAGAATAGATAATTCGGATTTTGATGTAATTGATATATGGGGGCAGAGCAAAGAAAAATTCCAATCACTCAACAATTCACTTTTAAAACTAAAAAAAAGCACTGAGGTAGAATTCAATTCTGTAAAAGAACTACCTGAGCTAAAAAATCTTTACACAGAAATTTCTATAAGCACATTTTTCATCCAGGAAGTTTATTCTATCAAGGAAAGAAATGAATCGGTTTATATTCTTCTTTTTTCAGAAATGGAAGAAGCTTTTAACGAGGAGTGCAAAGATAGAATTATTTCTGTTCTTACAATACTTAGCGGGCATGTTAAAGACCTAATAAATGTTGCAAATTATAATACTAGCAAAGCCGCAGGTGAGAATAAAAATCTGCAAATTACTTCAGAGGAAAACGGTTTCTCATCAAAATGGGAAGAGAACTTTAAAGTTTTACTTGAAGTAGCCACAGACCTGGTATTTATTCTTGATAAGTCCGGCAACATTGTGCTGGTTAACGAAGCTGGTATTTTAATTCTTGAATATACTTTGGATGAAATTAAAGGGAAACATTTTTTAGAGCTTGTAGATGTGGATTTTAATAACAGCACTTCGGAAGCATTTGAAGAAGCAATAAGAACAAAAAATGTTACCCGGTTCGAAACTATGCTTGTAAGTAAATACGATAGGCAATTAGCGTATGAAATAAGTATCCGGCTAATTTCTAAAAAAGGTGAAGTTGCGGGAATGCTTGGTACAGGAAAAGGCATCGGTAAATTAAAACACTTTGAAAAGGAGATAAGAAAACTTAAACCAAAAATTGTGGAAGCCAACCGTTTAATCAAACTGGAAAGAGCACGAACGAAAAAACACGAATCGTTGGTGGACGAATTGAACAGGTTAAAGAGTGAATTTATCTCCAACATTTCGCATGAGTTTAGAACCCCACTTGCATCAATAGTCGGTTTTTCGGAAACTATTGAATTGGATCCTGATATGCCTCCCGAAATGAAAAAGGAATTCAATAATGTAATTCTTAACGAAGGTAAACGGCTTGCAAAACTGATAAAGAGTGTACTCGATATATCAAAAATTGAAGGTGGAAAAATTTCACTTAACAGATCAACGGTTAATGTTGTCGATCTCTTACAAATTGTTATAGAAGTGAACAAAGAGTTTGCCAGGCAAAAAAATATAGAGCTTAACTTTGAGCATCCTGCCGATGAAGTTACAGTTGATGCGGACAAAGAAAAACTTTCGGGAGTTTTTGAAGCGCTTATTAACAACGCAATAAAGTTTACGAATGAATTTGGAAGAGTAAAAGTGATTACTAACAACCTTTTTAGAGAAGTAGAAATAATTGTCAGCGATACAGGAATTGGGATTCCGGAGAAGGATTTACCGTACATTTACCAGAAATTTTACAGGGTCAGCCGTCCGGGCAGTGAAATTCCCGGTACAGGTGTTGGCTTGGTTTTTGTAAAACAAATGGTGGATCTTCACAAAGGACTTATTACGGTACAAAGTGAAGCTGGCAGCGGAACAAGTTTTATCATAAAACTGCCTAAAAACTTAAAAATTGAAAAATCTGAGGTTACATCTTGAATAAGATGGTTTTTATTGTTGATGATGAGCAAGCAATTTCCAAGCTCCTATCGTTCTGGGTTAAGGATAAATGGGGATATGACATTGAGGTATTTTCTAACGGCGAGGCGATGTTAAAGCGTATGGCTGCCAAACCGGATCTCGTACTTCTGGATATTATGTTACCAGGGCTGGATGGAGTGGAAACACTGAAAAGAATTCGTCAATTTGAGGAAAATTTACCGGTAATTATGCTATCTGCACAGGGAAGTATCGAGGTTGCAGTTGAGTCGCTCCGGTTTGGTGCATACGATTATTTTCCGAAACCGCTAGATCAGCAGCGGCTTGAACTGTCAATTAAAAATGCCATTAAGAATTTTGATCTTACCAAAGAACTTCAGAATCTAAAAGAAAATGTTAAGAGAGAATACAGCTTCGATAACATCATAACCGCAGATGGAAAAATGCAGGATGTTTTTAAACTGGTTTCAAAGGTTCTTAACAACGATATAACTGTTCTGATTTATGGTGATAGCGGTACAGGTAAAGAACTTATTGCCCGTGCAATCCATTACAACGGCTGGAGAAAAGATAAACCGTTTGTGGTTGTTAACTGTGCAT
>JAZGGS010000285.1:0-5406 GCA_036480595.1 Ignavibacteriaceae bacterium | reverse complement strand
CCGTGTAGCAGGCAGCAAGTCCTGCGCCTGTTTTTGCATAATAAGGAGTTGATATCCACAAACCAAAATTAGTAATTACAAAAAAGAGTACCGAAGCAGAAACAGATGCAAAAAAGATGTTACCGATTTTCTTCAGTTTAATCATAACCATTCCAAGAACAACAATAAGAACAAAGCTTAAATAAACTGCCCACATTGTAGCGTGGAAGCCGATAAACAGATCGGTAATAAACATTGCTGCAAGCGGAACCAGGAATGCAGCCCACTTTTTAGTAAAGTACGCTCCACCGAATAAAGCCATTGCAGCAATAGGTGCAAAGTTTGGCGGGTGAGGAATAAACCTTACAAATGCTGCTGCCAGAACCATTCCTGTAACCAGTAAAATTCCGGGGGTTATTTTATTTGATTTCATTTCATATCCTTTCTATTAATACCAGGTGATAAATAACTTATCGCATATAACTAAATCAAAGATAAAAATCTGAGTCATCAAGTCAAAGTTATTTAATTAATCTTATTAAGATCAATTTAATCCTTAACTTATTTCATCAGAATCATCTTTTTTGTTACAACATAATTACCAGCACTAAGCGTATAAAAATATATACCGCTATTTAATCCAGATGCATCGAATTCAACCTCATAAACTCCTGCTGGCATTTCCCGTTCGATCAATGTTTTTACCTCATTTCCCAGCACATCGTAAACCTTCAAAATCGTAAATCGACCTGTCCCGCTTCCAGCGGGAAAATCCGAAATCGTAAATCTTACTTTCGTGCTTGGATTAAACGGATTTGGATAATTCTGCTCGAGCATATATGAACTTATAACATATTCCTCACTCACACTGTTTGGCATATTATTATATTTTAACAATACCCTTCTTGGCGCTATACCTGCAGTAAAATTTTCCACTGATGTTCCGGTAGAATCGTATATTACCAATTCGCCGCTAACAACAAAATCTTTAGCATCTAAAATGTAGTGAGTTTTATTCAGATAATCGTAATTGTAGCCGTAATAAAAATTAGCTGGGTATACTGATGTTACAACAATTGAAATATCGCCACTCATTAAATTGTATTTAACTATGTGATTCTCATAAGAAATAAAATAAACATTATCACTCATTTTATCCGGTACAATATCTTTGCTAAATCCATAATTTGTGAAAGAGTAGCTGTCAACAACCTGGTAAGTTGCGGCATCCACTTTGAATATTTCACCGTCGTTAACATTACCGGGGCATCCAATAAATAATAAATTATCGTTTGAAACCGCAAAAGAGGATGGATCTAATTTTACAACAATACTGGTAATAACCGAATCAGTTGAAGGATCGATTACTGAGATGGTTGAATCTGAAGCGCCGCCATATAAACTGGTATTTGCAACAAATATTTTATCATTAAAAGAGATTATCTCCTGCGGGTAAACCCCAACAGGAATTGTTTTAACAAAAGAGAAATCACCTAAATTCAGAACAGAAACATTACTTGCCGGGCCATTAGTTATGTAGATTTTATTATTAGCAATAGCCAGCGAATAAGGATTGGTGCCAACTAAGGCTGAATTTATGACCATTCCGGTTGTATCAACTTTATAAATTTTCCCGCTTCCTCCAAAGTTTCCTTGTTCTGTAATGTAAAGATGATCTTCGTGAAAAATTATTCCATCTGGATATAAACCTAATTGTCCCGGACTGAAAATATCTTCGGTAAAAATATTAGTTGTGGCATCAAGCATAGACAACTTTGAAGTCCCTGGATTAAAACCTCCTTCGGATAGAAGATATACTTTACTCAGATTTTGAGTAAGACTATTGGATGTAATTAAAAGAAAGAAAAGTAAGCAGATCATTTTTTTCATAATTGTTCCTGTATTAATAATTAATAGATAATGTAAATGAGAAATTTCTTAAAGGCATCGGATAACCGGAGATAATTTGGTAGTCTGAATTAAAAATATTATTTACTTCAAATTTTATTACCGACCTGACCTCCCAAATCTTAACATCTAACAAAAGATTTCCGTTTACAAGATGGAATGATTCCATTTCATTTGAATTTTCAATATCAGAATATCTTTTGCCTGTATTTGAATAGAATAGGTTAATACCAAGAAAATCATATTCAAATAATAATCCGAGTTTAATTAATTGAAGAGGCAGGTAAGGCAGGAATTTGTCAAACGAAGGATCACCTGGATAGCGTTCGCTTGTTTTTTTAGAACTGGTAAAGGTTATTCCGGCATCCACTCTTGCCGATATTTTTTTGCTAAATATTTTTTCAAAAGAACCGCTGATTGAAAATGATTCGGAGATTGATGAAGCAATGTTTTGTGGAGCCCAAATGAGGTTTCTTTGTGGCAGCCATACGATTTTATCTTTTGCATTTATGAATATGTAAGTAATATCAATTTGTCCATTAATCACAAAATCGAAAAAGTATAATATTCCTGCTTCGGCATTGAATGAATTTTCCGGCTTTAGATTTTTATTGCCCGATTCTTTCCAGTACAAATCGTTGAAAGTCGGAGCCCTGAAATTTTTCCCAACGTTGCTCTTAAAACTCAACTTGTAATCTTTAAACGGCTGGTAGTTTAATCCGAATCTGTATGTGAAAACGTTTTGATTTATATCTGATATATTATCATATCTTGCAGAAGGAAAAAATCTTAAGCCGGGAGCAGCAATAATTTCCGAAGAGATAAATAAAGCATGTTGGTTACGACTTGCACCATCATCCACTTCATTACTGTTTAAAACAGCATGTGTATAGTTGTAGCCCGTTGTTAAATTAATTTTCTCAAGTTTCCAGTTTAATTCAGTATTAGCCGCATAAACTAAGTTCTTATAGAAGCTATTTAATACCGGAGGAACAGAATAATTCATATAATTATTTTGATAATTAAAAACTGTGCGGATAGTTACTGAATCTGAAGGAATATTCTCTACAGTTAAAATATTATTCCAGTTTTTATCAAGCTGTTTTGTAGGAGCAGGCGGCAAACCTGTTTCGATTGAGGGTATCTGCTTATCCTGCATAGAATAAGTTGATATAAAGTTAATGCGGTTATATTTGTCTAAAAAGAAATTTGAGTTTAATCCAAAATCAGAGATTGAGTAACTTGAATTTTCTCTTTGTTTCTTTACTGTGGAAATACCGTTGTTATAATAATAACTGTAGTTTCCATCAGATTTTTCATTAGTATAGTAAATCTTAGCATTAAAATTATCCAAGCCTTTATATATACCTATCGAATATCTTTTAGTAGCATATGATCCGGATGATAATGAAGCGCTTAATTGCAGAAATTTACTGCTATTCCAAACAGGACTATTATTTGTTATAACGTTAATTACACCGCCAACGGCTTCACTGCCGTATATCGAACTGGCGCCGTTATTTATAATTTCTATCCGTTGAATATTTTCTTTAGGAATGAGTGAAAGATCTACCGTAGAGTTTTGAAATGAGTTTAGTTTAATCCCATCCATAACTACCATCGTATGTTCGGCGCCTAATCCATTAATGGATATAGTTTGTAACAACGGGGTAAATCCGTAAGATTTTATATAAACTGAGTTGGCAATCATTAAAAGTTGAGGCAAACGATTCCCATTGGTTTTAAGAATTTTCTCCTTACTAATAACTTCTACTTTTGTCGGGGCATCAATTAATTTTATTTCAAATTTGTTTGCGGTTATTACAATATTTTTAAGTTCATAATAATTTGCTTTGGGAATTGAATCTTGTCCCAGGGAATTGTTAGAGAAAGTAAGAAATAGCAAACCAATGATAATTCTATAGAACAGGCTGCTGTGGTTATTTAATAATGAATCATTCAAAAACTTATCCCTCGAAGATAATTGAATTTATAATTGCGGCAGGTATCCTGACTTAAAAGCATCAACCCAATCGCCTTCCCATCATGTTTCAGACAGTGGCATTTGATTCAGGTTTTATAAGCTGTTATTACAGTTGCGGGGACAGTTACGGATTTTTACCGTATTCCCTTTTAATACTAATTAATGTAACCGCAAATATTTTTTAAGAACTATTAAAAATTGATCTGAAATTAACTTGAAGCAAATTTTAAACCAATCTTTGTTATTTAACTTTAGTGGGTTGTTAGTTGAGATGAAACGAATTGTTATGAGTAGAATATCGTTAATCTAACCTTTTCCCGCGAAAGTCGATTAAATTTGCTTACAGCAGGTCTTCTGGCTTTTCCACAAGAAGCGGAATTTACAGTTGCGCGACAGCGCCGGAATAGTATTCACTTTTGGTGTCATTCCAAACTTGGCTTGAAATCTGAGATCCTGAAACGAGTTCAGGATGACACTACATTTGATACGTCACCGGACTTCCCTATATTTCCCGTTATCCCGCTAAAGCAGGACCGGGATACCGTAAACATTTAAAAGAACTGATACAAAAATAGTGCAAAGAAAGAACTTATCAAACAAGAAAATCAAAATCTAAAAGTAAATTGTGCAGAAGCCTTTCAGAAGTTCTCACTGATTCGAATAATCCTTTCTAAATATGATTAATAAAAGGAAGGCTGCCGGGAAACCGGCACACTTTTTATTTTAACGTAATAACGTAATGCGGAAAAAATTATTTTACTCCGTATTCTCTTCAGATACAGGTTTACTTTTGCGCCTTGAATATATTAACGAAATAATCATCAACACACCTGCAACCAGCAAGAATGAAATTATTTTATACATCGTTTCCGAACTGGTAATTCCAAACACCAGTAAATACGCAACAGTCATCAGCAGTGTACCTAGAGCCATAAGTCTGTACTTATTATTCTTTAGAATTGTACTTAATAAATAATAAACCATAGCCAAGCCAACAAAGGATATACCAACAAAATCGTTTGGGAAGATATGATAAAACGAGTAGGGAATAATGAGCAGTGAAGTTAATAGATAAGCAGTCCTCATCTTTTCTGTTTCTAACTCAAGCCTCTCTTTTTGCCAGTTTAAAATCCTTGCGCTTACAAGCGCAACAATACCAAAGCTTAAACTTTCTACTCCAATTGTTCCTTCTGAAACCAGGTAAGCGATCATAACTGCAATAAAAATTATAAAATTTGCCACAATAATGAATTTTGACCTGAACCAGAGTGCAGTTGATACTACGATAAGAGATTGCCAGCATAACCAGATAAAGAAAACCGGCGCACTAAATGTAAATATAATTGCCACGCTTAACGCAGTATAAGCAAGCATTGCATACATAAAGGTGGAGTAGCGGCTGCTTACTCGAATCCAGAAAATAATTGAAATAATAATGGATATTAAAAATGCCGAAAAATGAAAACCTCCAAAATAAGAAGTAACATTTGAAAGAGTAATTATTAAGAACAATCCGTAACCGCCGGCAGCATTTA
>JAZGGS010000284.1:0-5181 GCA_036480595.1 Ignavibacteriaceae bacterium | reverse complement strand
AACTAGATTTTAATATTTCATCGGTTGGTGCAACTGGTAATGCACTTATGGCGGCAGTACTTGCAAAAGGTTCTTCAGTTATTATTAATGCAGCAATGGAACCTGAAATTACCCAGCTTTGTAATTTTCTTGTAAGTATGGGTGCTAAGATAGATGGGATAGGAACAAATAAACTTGAGATTGAAGGTGTTGAAAATCTGAATCCGGCAGAGATAGTTACAATAGCCGATAGAATAGAAACAGGTACGCTGCTTATTGCAGGTGCTATTACACGCGGCAAAGTAAAAGTAATAAACACCGATCATCTTCTGTTAGATACCGTAATTAATAAACTAAAAGAGATTGGATGTAGGATTCACTACTCAGAAAATGAGATAGAACTTAATGCAGAAAATATCGAGGTTAAATCTTCTGATGTAACAACATCAGTTTTTCCCGGCTTTCCAACCGATATGCAGGCGCAATGGATGGCATTAATGTCTCTCGCCGATGGAAATTCAACTATAACAGATACTATTTACTCCGATCGTTTTAATCACGTGCCTGAATTGGTAAGATTAGGTGCTGAAATTAGTGTAGATAATAACAAAGCAATGATAACCGGAACCGGGAAACTAAAAGGAGCCAACGTGATGTCTACAGATTTACGTGCAAGCGCTTGCCTGGTATTAGCAGGACTTGCTGCTGAAGGTACAACTGAAGTTCTTAGAGTTTATCATCTGGATAGGGGATACCAGAGGATAGAGGAAAAGCTCAAAGTGCTTGGGGCAAATATAGAACGAATTGAAAGTAAAGAATATTAACTGATTTAATAATGATGAAATTCATTAAAGAGAATTTTTATCTCCTGGTTATCCTAATAATTATTACAGTGATGAACCTTGCTTTACTGCAATTTCCTCTTACTAATGTATTTGGTTATGAGTTTGCTGCAATTAATGCAGTTCTGTTATCCTTCCTTTCTGCTATTTATTCTGTAACATATTTCAAAAAGTATTTAGGAGATAATGAAAAGCCGGAACCTTTTATTTTGTTTAAAACATATTTAGTGTTTTTAATTATTCCCTTTCTTATTTCAGTGGGGAATTCTTTTGTTACAGGTTTTTGCTCTTTTTATGATGGTATTCTATTCTACTTAGTTCTAACTCTTCCTTCTGTAATAATCGGCGGAGCATTAGCAGTAATTACAATAAATACTTTCAATCGGTTTCACACTTTATTTTTGTGTCTCATCTATTTTAGTATTCTATCAATAACTTTTTTTGAGTTTTATTTAAATCCGCAAGTATTTTTCTTTAATCCTGTTTATGGTTATTTCCCGGGCACCATATATGATGAGGGTTTATCGGTAAGTTCAAAATTATTTCTTTATCGTTGTATCAATATCATTTTCTTTGGGATTATTTTCCTGGTGTTAGGCAAACGAATTAAGGAGAAGAAAAGAGCCAATAAAAAAATAATATTTGTGATTTTAGTTCTTTCCGGAATATTTTATTATTTCTCTCCTCACATGGGTTTCAGCACTACGTACCGGAGATTGAGTAATGAATTACCTGTCACACTTGAGACTGAAAATTTTATTATTCATACGGATAAAACCATCCAACACGAAGTGTTAAAACTTATTGCACTTAACCAGGAGTTTTATCTTCAACAACTAGAACTATATTTTGAAGTGGAACAGAAGGAAAAAATCCACTCTTTTATTTTTAGAAATAACATTCAGAAAAAAGACCTTTTTGGTTCCGGAAATGCTGATGTTGCAAAAACCTGGTTAAACAACATTTATATATCAATTGAAAATTGGGAGCACACACTTAAACATGAGCTTGCGCACTGCGTTTCTGCTAATTTTGGAGCAGGCATATTTAGAGTGGCCGCGGGTTTTAATCCCGCTTTAATTGAAGGAATTGCTGAAGCTGCTGATAATTCTTATGATGATAACGAAATCCATTTTCTGGCTGCATTAGCATATAACAATAATTATAAAATTAATATTTCATCAATTTTAACAGGTTTGAACTTTTTTTCAAGTGCTTCCAGTTTGGGCTACATTTACTCAGGTTCGTTTATCAGGTATCTTATAGAAAATTATGGTATTTCCATGATTAAGGAATATTATGCAACAAATGATTTTGAAGGTACTTACGAAGTTCAATTAGAGGAAATATTGATGGATTATTATGCATTTCTTGAGGGATTTGAAGTGCCTGGTACAGAGGATAAAGCACATTATTATTTTGGAAGAAAAGCTATATTTTATAAAGTATGTCCAAGGTATATTTCAGATAGACTGGATGAGGGCTGGAAGATGTATAACAGGAATAATAATGACGGAGCACGGAGCATGTTTACGGAGATCTTAGATAAATCAGATAACTACAGTGCTCTGCTTGGTATGGCTTTATGCTTTGAAAAAATTGATTCACTTGATTCTGCAATTGAACTGATTTCTGAGAAAATATCTATGTTCGAAAAAACCAGCTATAAGTACAACCTAGTGTTAAAGTTAGCTGATCTGAAAGTTAAGAATGAAAACCTTGATGAAGCAAAAATACTTTATTCTGATCTTTCAGAAAAAAATCCGAACAGACGGATAAGATACATTGCAGATTTGAGAATGAAATTATCTGAAGAACCGAAACGATTAATTAAATATTTAACAGGCAGTGATTATGATAAATATTTTATATTAAAAGAATTGAATAAAGAAAAATACTATTATTTTTCGTTTCCTGTTCTTATTAGTTTATCAGGAATTTTGCAGGAAAATTACAATTTATTTCTTAATCAATTTGAAAAAAGATTAATTGTTAACGATTATCACAGCAGTTATGGAACGTTTGTTCTTTCAAAATATATGATGAAAAATTTCAACTTTTTATTAGCAAGGAAAATGGCAGGTCTTTCCATGAGATATAGAAAGAATGCAGGTTATCTTAATATTTTGGAAGAAAACTATAATAAAACTGAATGGTTTTATGCAAATTCAGATAGTTTACTGGCAGATATGAAAGTTGTAGAATACAAAAAATGAAGAATATTCTAATGAATTTAAGTGATGAGTTAAAAAAATATGAATTCCTGGAGACCGCTTCCGAAATAGCTGAGCAATTGGAGATGAAAACTTACATTGTTGGCGGATTTATTAGGGATATTCTTTTAAATAGAAAGCTAGACGATATCGATTTTTTAGTTGTCGGCGACGGACCAAAATATGCATCTTCTTTAGCAAATGCATTTGGGATAAAGGATATTATTTTTTACAAAAATTTTGGTACTGCTCATTTCCGTTACCATGATATTAATTTTGAATTTGTTGGAGCGCGTAAGGAATCTTACAACAAAGCCAGCCGCAAACCTGATGTTGTACCAGGTTCGTTCAAGGATGATATTAGTCGGCGGGATTTTACAATTAATACCCTGGCAGTTTCAATTAACAAAAAAAATTACGGCGAACTTATAGATACATTTAACGGGCTGGCAGATTTGGAAAATAAGATCATTAAAACTCCGCTGGATCCGCTGATCACTTTTGATGATGATCCTTTAAGAATTTTACGTGCATTCCGGTTTGCTTCACAATTAGGTTTTACGGTTAATGATAAAGTTATAAAGGCAGCGGAAAAACTTAAAGAAAGATTGGTGATTGTATCTCAGGAAAGGATTACTGATGAATTCTTTAAAATACTCGCCTCACCAAAACCTTCAGTTGGATTGGAGTTGCTTTTTAACTCAGGTGTAATGGATATAGTCTTTCCTGAAATTGCAAAGATGAGCGGGGTTGAGCAGCGGAAAGATTATCATCACAAAGATGTATTTTTACATACCTGCAAAGTTATTGATAACACCGCTGAAAAATCGGAAAATGTTTGGTTAAGATTTACAGCCATGGTACACGATATCGCAAAACCGCAAACGAAAAAATTTGTAGAAGGAACCGGGTGGACATTTCACGGGCATGATGAAATTGGCGCAAGGATGATGAAGCAAATTTTCAGAAGAATGAAACTTCCGATGAACAAACTTGAATATATTGAAAAAATGATTCGCCTTCACTTAAGACCAATTGCACTTGCTAGTGAAGAGGTTACAGATTCTGCTATTAGAAGATTAATCGTATCTGCAGGCAATGATCTTGAAGAGTTGATAACTTTGTGCAGGGCAGATATTACAAGCAAAAATCCCGCTAAAGTAAGCAAGTATCTAAGTAATTACGACCGGGTAATGAAAAAGGTTTTGATGGTTGAGGAAAAGGATGAACTGCGCGCATTCCAATCTCCGGTTAGGGGAGAAACTATTATGGAAGTGTGTAACCTTAAACCTTCAAAGAAAGTTGGAGAGATAAAACAAGCTATTGAAGATGCAATTCTTGATGGAAAAATTGGCAACAATTATGAAGAAGCGTATGAATATCTTTTAAAAATAAAAAACGACTTTCTGAATAATTAAGCTGCACTTAAATTTAAATTACAGCTCTATCAAAATCTTACCGAGACAC
Organism: Ignavibacteriaceae bacterium; assembly: GCA_036480595.1. Taxonomy (GTDB): domain Bacteria; phylum Bacteroidota; class Ignavibacteria; order Ignavibacteriales; family Ignavibacteriaceae; genus JAZGGS01. The sequence goes on along the minus strand of JAZGGS010000284.1, from coordinate 680 downwards.
CCATTATGTAGGTCTTATTAGAAATGAAGGCATCTTCTCTTCTTATACCCAACAAAATATCTACCGGAAAACTCTCTTTTGCAGTAGTTATTTCCTTTTCAAGATCGCTGGAATAAAACTCATTTCCGGTTCGATTTAAAATATTAAGTGCTTGCGTGGAATCGGATTCCTCTTCTGCTTTTTTATCTTTTTTAAAAAATAAAGCATAGGCAATTACCCCCGCAACAAGAATACCACCGGCTACATAAATTAATGTGTTATCGGAATCGTCGTCGGCTGAACCAGTTCCACTTCCCCCACCAGGAACTTCATAAATTCTTAAATTATTTTGTGCAAGCAATGAACTTTGTGGTAGAGCTATGGAAAAGATGAGTAAGAATATTAGAGTGAAGAGAGAATATTTTGCAATTTTTTTTAACACTGGAATCCTCTGGATTTATTTGAAAATGACTAAAACAATATAAAGTAAAATCTGTTTAGAAATCAAGGAAATGATTTGTGTGTGAAATTAATTGCCATATATGTAGAAATATTACCGTTTATAAAGAAATTTAATGTAACTAGCTGTTAAATAATATTTTTGTAATGCTGTTTAACTTAAAATTAAAATTATTTTACTTTATCAGCTATTTGTGTAACAAGTTCCCAATTCAATTTGTCTAATAATGATCGAATATAAA
>JAZGGS010000283.1:0-2873 GCA_036480595.1 Ignavibacteriaceae bacterium | reverse complement strand
GTAACTCTCTCTACAATGCATGGCTGCCCGCCTGATGAAATTGAACGGATTGTTTCTTACCTAATAACAGAAAAGAATCTGCATACCTATGTTAAATTAAATCCAACTCTGCTTGGTTATAACTTTGTGAATGAAACACTTAACACATTAGGTTATGATTATATTGTACTAAACCCTGAAAGTTTTAATAATGATCTACAGTTTAAAGATGCTGTAGCCATGATAAAAAGGTTAAAAACAAATGCAAAAGAAGAGGATAAAAGTTTTGGCGTAAAACTTTCTAACACATTAGGAGTTGCCAATAACAAAAACATTTTACCTGATAAAGAAATGTATATGTCAGGCAGATCCCTTTTCCCTTTAACAATTAACCTGGCTTACAAACTTGCCTCTGAATTTAAAAGTGAATTGGACATCTCATTTTCAGGGGGTGCAGTTGCTGCCAATATTAAAGAGATTCTTAATACAGGAATTCAACCGGTAACAATGGTTACCGATTTACTTAAGCCTGGCGGCTATTATAGATTGAAGCAGATCGCTGATAAAACTTCTGAGATAGATCATATTAGTGAGTGTATCGACCTGGAAACACTTAGGGAATTGGCAGAAGCTTCTTTAAATGATATTGATTATCAAAAGGATAAAAGAGAAGTTGAATCGATAAAAGTGCCGATAAGTTTAAATAAATTCGATTGTTACATCGCCCCTTGCCGGCAAGCCTGTCCTATCCACCAGGATGTTGCCGGTTATATAAAATTAGTTGAAGAAAAAAAATATGTCGAAGCTTTAGAACTGATCTATTATCAAAACCCTCTGCCTCACATAACCGGTTATATTTGTGATCATCAATGCCAGTCCCATTGCACACGGTGGGATTATGATGAACCGGTTTTAATAAGAGATTTGAAAAAAGAAGCTGCAATAAAAGGATACGATGAGTATGTTAAGAAATTTGAATCCCGAAAATTGCCTGAATTAAAAAATATCAGGGTAGCAATTATTGGAGCAGGTCCTTCCGGTCTTTCTGCATCATACTTTTTGGTAAAAGCAGGTATTGATGTTACAGTTTTTGAAAAAGAAGATTCTGCCGGCGGTATTGTAAATAATGTTCTGCCAAAGTTCCGCCTTCCGCAAGACGCAATTGAAAAAGATATAGACCTTATCAAAAAGTATGGTGTTAAATTTAAATTTGGTGCAGATCATAAATTTTCAATCGAATCACTTAAAAATTCCAGCTTCAGTTACATTTATATAGCAATAGGTGCAGAAAAACCAAACACAATAAAACTTGAGGGAGAAGAAGAAAAGATTTTAAATGCAATAGAATTCCTAAAAAGATTCAGGAATAATGAAAAGATTGAACTGGGAAAAAATGTTGCTGTTGTTGGCGGCGGAAACTCCGCAATGGATGGAGCACGTGCTGCAAAAAGAACTGCCGGTGTTGAGAAGGTTTGCATAATTTACCGCCGCACAAAAAAATATATGCCTGCTGATCTTGAAGAATTTGATGAAGCATTAAATGAGGGTGTAATCTTCAGGGAACTCCTCTCACCTGTTAAGTTTAATCATGGAAATCTAACCGTGCAAAAAATGCAGTTATCTGAATTCGATTCCGATGGAAGAAGAAAGGTAATTCCTTTGGAAAATGCATTTGAAGTTATGCATATCGATACCGTGATTTCTGCAATTGGTGAGCAGGTTGATTTTGATATCTTACAAAAAAATAAATTAGTCCATGATGGAGAATTAAAAGTTGATACAGATGAACTAACAAATGAAACAAATATTAAAAATGTTTTTATTGGCGGCGATGCTTTACGTGGTCCTTCAACAGTGGTTGAAGCAATTGCTGATGGAAGAAAAACTGCAGAAGCAATAATCGAAAAAGAAAAATTAAACAGAAAATTATTGCGGGAAAGTGAATATAAGGTAAACCGGAATGAATCTGATCTGAATAAAATTAAAGGACTGACTATATCAGTACAAAAAGATGATCTCATTGCAGAATCTGTAAGATGTCTTCATTGCGATTTTATCTGTAATAAATGTGTAGAAGTCTGCCCAAACCGTGCAAATGTTCTAATCGATTCAAAACTGCTGAGTAATCAGTATAAAGATATCTACCAGGTATTGCACATTGATGGTTTATGTAATGAGTGTGGAAACTGCGAAACTTTCTGCCCGTATGAAGGTTCACCTTACTTTGATAAACCAACTCTGTTCTGGAAAAACGAAGATTTTAACAATAGCAGTAATGATGGTTTCATGAGACTTTCTGTTAGTGATCTTCTTACTTTTAAAGTTAGATTTAATTCGCAGGAAGGAACAATTACTTATAATAAAGATGGTAGCGTATACTCTTCATCTTTTAAAGAATTATCTTCTTCAGTTGAGTTTATTTCATTCATAAAATTTATCTTTGAAGTGTATAACAATTACAGTTATTTATTTGTAAAAATTTAATCCCCTGTAATCAAATGATATTACTAACAAACGGAACCATTCTTAATTTTAATCCAGCTTCAGTAAAAGAAAGTACCGACATAGTAATTGAAGGAAATAAAATTATTGAAACCGGGCAGCAGCTTTCTTCACAATATCCAAATGCTGAATTAGTTGAACTTCAAGGTAAAATAATTATGCCCGGACTTGTCTGTGCACACAATCATTTCTATTCCTCACTGGCAAGAGGTATACTTGCCAAGATAGAACCCTCCGGAAATTTTGTGGAGATGTTAGAGAATCTTTGGTGGAAATTAGACCGGGCACTTGATGAGAAATTACTTTATTGCAGCGGAATGATCGGAGCACTTGAAGCAATTAAATCCGGAACAACTGCTGTGATCGATCACAATGCATCACCGAATTTTATA
>JAZGGS010000282.1:0-3834 GCA_036480595.1 Ignavibacteriaceae bacterium | reverse complement strand
AGCAGCAATACCAAGTGCAATTTCTTCTGCTGTGCTGCCGCCAATTTTTAATCCCACCGGTGAGTGAAAATTAGAAAGATCAATATCTTGGCCTAACTCTTCTTTTAACTTGCTTACCAAACCGGCTGCTTTTGATTTTGAAGCGATAACCCCAACGTACGGGAACTTTCTTTTTTTAAGATAAATATTTTTTGCAATTATGTAATCGTACATGTGTCCATGGGTTAGCATGATAAAATAAGAATCGTCAGGCGGATCAAAATTCTTCGAGTACTCATCATACTTACTTAAAACAATTTGTGAAGCATTTGGATTTTGTTCTTTGTTTGCAAACTCATCACGGTTATCAACAAGTATTGTAAAAAACTTTAACGGTTTCAGGTGATATAAAAGTGCATGTCCAACATGTCCTCCTCCGAAAATATAAACAGTTGACAGTTTACCATACACTTCGTAAAAAACAGTTACCCTTCCGCTGCAGCTCATCGGAACGACAGTTATATCTCCTGTAGCACTTTCCTTCTTATCAGAAAGAAGATATTCTTTTGTTCCATTCTCACCTGAATGAATTCTTCCAATTGCTTCTTCAATCACTTCCACTTCAATTGCACCGCCGCCAACCGTTCCAATTGAAGTGCCATCACTTTTCACGATCATCTTAAAACCAATTTTGCCCGGAGAAGATCCTTTTAAATCTATTACCGTTGCAAGAGCAAATGGTTCGTTCTGTTTTTTTAATTCGGATGCAGTGTTAAAAATGTTCATTATTATTTTATAATTGCTTCAGATCAGAAGGATAATCAATATCCTGTAAAATTTCTTTGTGTTTACAATCCCAGAGTTTTTTCTTTACTTTATTATTTTTACTAATTTCTTTTAAAGATGAATCATCCGGCAATTCTAAAATAGAATTCAAAATTGAATTATGTAACAGAAGTGGATGACCTTTTTCATTATTATATGTTGGTTGGATCCAGTCATACTCATTATCAATTTGATCTGTAAGTTCCCGGTAAAATTTTTTAGGTAATCCCGGCTGATCTATAAAGTGATATAGAAGCCATTCGGAGTTTTTCACTTTATTCAACCCGCATTTAAGTGAAGAGAACATTCCCTTCTCGAATTGTTCGTTTGTAACAAACTTTACGCTGGATATTAATTCATCTGAATTATCAATAAAAACCTGGAGTGCATCTTTTATTTTTTCATCAGAATGACCAAGCACAACAACAATATTATCACAAACCAAAATCATTTTTTTCAGAATCACTATTGCAAAAGGAAGATCATCCTGCAAAAGTAAAGCTTTCGGTTTACCCATTCTGCTTGATAAACCAGCAGCGATCAATAATCCGATCGGTTTGCTATTCATTTAAATATTAGACTCAACAAAGTTTAACACTTCATTCAACTTACTCTGTGCCTTTACTTTTAAATCTGCACAGGTTTTTCTCATATCATCATTAAACTTTTTATCTTTAATATCATTAAGATTGATAAGTACATTGTAGATGCCGCCGAGTACGCCTGTATAAGCGCTTTGGACACCAACTCCAACATCAGTAATCGAAGCAGGATTACCATTCTTTGCAACAACTTCTGCAATTTCAATTGCTTCAAAGCTTAACTGTGCAGTGTTTAACGGAACATGAACTGCCTGCTTTAAGCCGTTCTGCATCGTTTTTTCTCTTATCTTTTTCTCTTCTTCGGTTTTATTTGGCAATCTTCTGGCATCCATGTAAGCATTGAATGCATTCGTATCATCATCTACGGCTTTAACGAGTTTAAATTTTATCTCCTGTAATCTATCTGCAGATTCATTCAGGATATCATCAACTTTATTACTTCCTCTTTTATTTGCAGTAAGATTACTGACCATCGAAGCAAGTGCAGCACCAAGTGAACCGGCAAGTGCAGCTATTGAACCGCCGCCCGGTGCAGGGGATTCGCGGGAAACTTCATCAACAAAATCGGTTACTGTCATTTCAACAAGTGCATCATCTATATTTTTCGGAAGACCTAGAACCCTTTCTTCAATATTAAATTCCGAAACATCATTTAAACCAAGCGATTGCACTGCCGTATTAAGAATATCTTTTATTGGAATACCGGTTGATCTTCCCTGTTTCCGCAAATAGTATTTGCCCGTTTCAAGTAATGCAGGATAAGGGATCATTCCAACTATCTCGCTGCCGGTAACCACCAGACTCCTTTCTGCAGCAAGTTTTCTTGTCTCTTCTAAAACATGATGCGTGGAAGTAACTTTATAATTAGTTAAGTTGATTGAGATCTGTGCGCGGTCATATTCAGGAACCATCCAGCCAATTGCTTTACAGTAATCAAACTTACCTGGAATTTTTACAGATTGCCTTTCCGGCTTTTGCGGATTTACACCATTTAATTCTAACAGCGCCGGGAGATCAAATCCATGCTCATCTTTACAATGTTTAACTGTTTCATCGATTGTTTTTCCAACGAAATTATCTAGCCCGCAGGGATATTCGCCATCTTTATATTTTAAGATATTAGACTTCTTAAAGTAGAACGGGCTGTCTGTATTACCAGCACGTGCTGATCGTCCTTTCTCTCTTAATTCAAATGCAATGTCTGTTGCATATAATGCTTCGCGAGTGTTTAAGCAAATATTGTATGCTATTAAAAACTCGCGAACACCAATTACAGTAGCACCTGCTGTTGCATTAAATCTTGCCGGACCATAATCAGGTTTCCATTCCGGCTTTTTCAGTTTTTCTTCAAGTGCTTCATATTCTCCCTGGCGTACGATTGCAAGATTTTCTCTTTCAGGAGTTTGTGCAGATTTTTCATATAAATAAATTGGAATGTTTAACACTTCGCCAACTCTCTTTGCAACCTCTTTAGAGAGTTCAATACATTCTTCGGTTGTTATTCCGCTAACAGGAACAAAGGGACAAACATCAGTAGCGCCCATGCGAGGATGTGATCCTTTATGAGTCTGCATGTCAATCAGTTCAGCAGCTTTTTTAATTGAATTAAAAGCAGCTTTCTTCACACCTTCCGGTGAACCAATAAAAGTTACGACAGTACGGTTCATCTCGAATCCCGGATCTACATCGAGCAGTTTCACTCCTTCAATATTTTCTATCTCATCGGTAATTTGTTTAATTATTGTTTTATCTTTTCCTTCTGAAAAGTTTGGTACGCATTCTATTAGAATATCAGACATATTTCCCTCTGCAGTTTTCCATTCTATTTGTTAAAATTCAATAAAATTAAAGAAAAAATTTACAGGTTTAGTGCTTCTTTTACAAGAGGTAATGCTGGAAGATGTGTAGAATCGCAGAATAAAATTATGTAACGAAAGAGGGAGATATACTTTAATCTACTTCCATTGTAAAGATAATATTTGTTGTTGCCGTCATATTTATTTTTTGAGTATCGACCAGAGTTTTATAACCGGTTTTTGATAAAATGAAAACGAGGTTTTCCGAAATTGTTTTGTATTCAATTATGTTGGGTGAATTTTCGGTATAAGCAACAACACCCTTAAGGGGTAAGCTTTTAGTGTTGATTATAAAGCCGCTCGTAACAGTTTCCAGGTTTGCTTTCCCTGAGTTAATAAGACTATCAGGGTCACTGTTATTTCGCAACATAAATACCTGATCGTGATGAACAGAATCTTTGTTAACCTCGAGCCGTAATTTAATTGAGTAAAGATCATTTGCAAACAGATCGCTCCACTGGAGTGCGTAAAAACCGGAAAGTAAATTCCCATTCACAAAAGATTTTAGTGTATCACCAGAATCGAACGGAGTTAAGTAGAGATTTACGAAGCCGGCAGCAGTAAGCTCGAAT
>JAZGGS010000281.1:0-4283 GCA_036480595.1 Ignavibacteriaceae bacterium | reverse complement strand
GGGTTAATGGTTAAATATTTATTGTGTTATCATCAATCTGCCGATGTTGGGTTTCTGATTTAAGACTGGATCATTTAGTCAATATCATTTTTCTGGTTTCAATAAAGCTGTTGGTGCGCAATTGGTAATAATATATTCCGCTTGGTAAGCCAGTAGCATCAAACTCAACTTCATAATTTCCTACTGGCTTTTCTTCGTTTACTAAAGTTGCAACTTCATTACCTAAAACATCATAAACTTTCAAAGTTGTAAATCGGCCTGTCCCGTTTCCAGCGGGAAAATCTAAAATTGTAAATCTGATAGTTGTACTTGGATTTCCGCCATAGGCGGATCTGCCTCCGGCTGAAAACGGGTTAGGGGTGTTCTGATATAATTTAAATGTGAATTGCTCTCCCGTACCTGATTCGTTTTCCCCAATATTGGTAACAGGTTCACCGCCTGTTGTAGTTTTCAATATTGTTCCTTCATCTCCAACTATATATCCAAAATCCAGATCCATAAAAAAAACTTTATTCAGTCGTTTGTTTGTGCCGGAAGTTTGTGTAAACCAGCTTATACCTGTATTGTAAGTTTTAAGTACAGTGCCGGCATCGCCAACTGCATAACCAATAAGACTTGCATTACTTATAGGGAAATCAATTGAGTTTAAAACACTGCTGAAGAAGATTGTTGACCAGTTATTGCCATTATCCGTTGTTTTAGAAATTGCACCTCTTCCATCCCACACCCTGCAGGAGGCATAACCAATGAATTGATCGGTAAAATCAATCCCGGTTATCCTTCCCTCATTACTATTAAGATAGAAAGCTGAAAAATCCCAGTTTTGTCCACTATCAGTGGTTTTTCCAACAAGTGGTTGAAAGATTGAATTTTCACCACCAAGAAAACCAATTTGCGGACTTAACATTACCGCTCCCCAAAAACCGCCGCCAATATACCCGGATTGTGAAATGTTCCACGTTATGCCAGCGTTCGTAGAATACAGAATAGTTTGAGAACGCGCACCGCATATTCCGAAACTATCAATAAAAGTTACAGATAACAGCTCATCACTAACTCCGCTAGAAATTAGCGACCAATTTGTTCCACCGTCAATTGTTCTTATTATAAATCCACTTTCTCCTACGGCAAGCCCTTCATCCGGATTAAAAAAGAAAACATCATTAAAGCTAAATGAATAGGGATGTGATAAAACCATCCAATCTAAACCGGCAGTTGTAGTCTTTAATATCAAAGCTGAATTACCAACTACATAACCGGTATCATAAGTAGGGAAGTAAACAGATTTTAGATTAATAGTTGTATTAGAATTAAGAACATTCCAACCAGGTTGAGCTTGGGTTGTTTGATAGAGAAGTAAGAACAGAGAATAGAAAAGCAAGATGAAGAAGTATTTCATTACAACCTCAATTTTATAAAGTTAAGTTTTAAATCCTCATTCGCTAATACAGATCGGAAGCTTCCAAAACTTCAAAAATTAAAACTCTATGCTGAATAAGTATTTCTACATACCTGTTTTCATCTAGATAAAAATTCAGACTATACTGCTCTTTAGTGGGAGTGAATATCTCGTTAGGCATAACTTTTAACATTTCTGTTTCCTTACCATACTGCCTGAATATTTTCCAGAGTGTTTTAAAAACTTTACCAACATTGCTTTGTAACGAGGTGCCCCAGTCTTTCTGGATTTTTGCAACCTTGTTATTTATAAAATCTATAATTCCAACAGGTTTATCACTACCCTTATGAGATAGAAATATATTGCCGTTATCATCCTCTAACTCCATGTAAACATTATAATCAATCATATTTAATAGTGTTTCTTTATCCATACCCAGTTCAATATCCAATCCTGCCATATGCATGGATTGCTGCTGTGCAAAAGAAAATCCGGTAATTATTAATAAGAATGAAATTATTTTCATTGTCACTCCGTTTTAAGAAATTTACGGTTTAGATTTTTAATAATATAATTCTTTGCTAAACATAATAATATTACTTAAATAAAACACAAAACATCTAACAGTTAAGTAAGATGGAAAATTATTCACGGCTGATTTCAATTCCCAGCCATTCTTCCAGGGTTGAATAAATTATTTCTTTTTCCTTCTCATCAAAACTCCTTATCCTCGTTCTATGAGTGCCACCATCTTTAACCATTTTCACGGCATTTGTTTCACCTGTTAACTGTACAGCGGTTGCAGTCCAGGTATCATTTCCTCCATAAATAAAAAGCATATTGTTTCCATGCTTTTGCACCCATTTGTTAATATCGTGCATCAACGGGCAATCAAAAACCAGGTTGTTATCTTTAGGTAGAAATATTTTACTTGTAGGTTCTTTAACTTCTTTAAGCAGATCTTTAAAGTCGGTAATATTATAACCATAATATCCCATTTCAGTATATGCCTGGTAGAAGAATGGAGCAATTGGTTCAAGTCCCTGGTCGGCGAAATAACTGAATGATGAATTGGTCTCCAGGTGTACTAAAAGTTCATTGTTCGTAGCATTTATAGAAGGGATATCGCTACAATTGTCATTTCCCCATTGCCAAAATGCAAATGAATATTCAAGTACGATGTATTCAAATATCATTCTCTCGCTTCCAATTGAATAAGTGTAGCCATTCTTTTCGGCTCTTTTCCTGAACATCGGGATAAGTTCATCAGCTCTTTTTAAAACTTCTCGCTGAAAATGAATAATATTTTTACGGCATTCTTCTGTACCAACATTTTTTAGGAAATGATAAATGCGGGGATCTTCTTCTGCAATATTTAATGGAGCAACATAAGGAACAGTTACCAGCACATCATCCGGATAAAAATACCTGTGGAAGATTGCAGTTTGCCCGCCTTTACTAATTCCCGTACCGATCCAGGTTTCTTGATAAATGTTTTTAAATGCTTTAATAATATTATGATGATCGACTGCGGCGTTTTCAATATTTAGGTGTTTCCATTCCATGCTTTCCGGTTTTGATTCGCCATAATACCTGTGCTCGACAATTATCCTGTTGCAATTCAGTATATCTTCCAGTTCACCCGGTCTGTTGTATGTAACAATGTAACCATCCATTTCAATTACCATCGGCAGCGATTCATCCCTGTGAGACAGATAGAGCTTTTGCATAAACTTTTCTCCACCCGGGTTTTTGTGATCTACCGGCTGCTCGATAAAAATTTCAAATGCTTTCTTAAAATCGGAATCCGGCTCAATATTTTTAACGCTAACAACGGAAGGTAATGATAAAATTCTTTCTTTAAGATTACCCTGGCTAAACGCGTTTGAAGAGATTAGTATGATTAAAAGAAACAGGAATCCGGTAAGATTCTTAAACATAGATTTCATTTTATAAATCCTCCTAATTACTCATTAAAATTTTAGTTTTATTTTTCATCAAAGAATATAATTGAGATACTAACATTCCAGTTAACATTAAGGCACATCCTATCAAACCTCTAAGCGGAATAGTTTCATCCAAAACAAGCCATCCGCCTATTAAAGCAAACACTGCTTCAAGACTCATAATAATTGCAGCGTGTGCCGGATGTGCTTTTCTTTGTGCAACAACCTGTAAGGTATAGGCAATGCCCACAGAACAAATCCCTGCATACAAAATAGGGATTGATGCAATGTAAATATTTTTAATTGTAGATGTTTCTGAAATTACTGCAGCAATAAAACTTAGAAATGAACAAATAATAAACTGGAGGAAAGCCAGTTGTATAGGATTAGTTTTAGGAGATATTTTACCGATAAGCAAAACATGTACTGCCCAGAAAAATCCACTAATTAAAACAAGCAAATCACCAAGTCCGATTGAGAATGATTCTGTTACACTTAAAAGATATAACCCCAAAACAGCTATGATAACACCAAACCATGTACCTGCGGAGGTTTTATTTTTTAGGAACAAACCAAACAGTGGAACAAAAATTATATAAAGACCGGTTATGAATCCTGCTTTACCAGCAGTTGTATAAACGATGCCGGTTTGCTGAAAAGCTGAACCAAGAAAGAGAATAAGACCAGCTACAATTCCACCATAAATAAAATGTTTATTTTTAAGATCAGAAAAATTCTTAAAGTCGAATTTCCATTTTTTATTAAGAATTAGGAAGGGGAGTAAGGAGATTCCACCCAGCGCAAACCTTATTGCATTAAATGTGAATGGACCAACAAACTCCATCCCTGCACGTTGTGCAACAAAGGCAAATCCCCAAATCATTGCGGTGATAAATAAAAGAATATTTGATTTCAATGACTAATTTAACTTTCGATTA
>JAZGGS010000280.1:0-8642 GCA_036480595.1 Ignavibacteriaceae bacterium | reverse complement strand
GTTCTTAACAACGATATAACTGTTCTGATTTATGGTGATAGCGGTACAGGTAAAGAACTTATTGCCCGTGCAATCCATTACAACGGCTGGAGAAAAGATAAACCGTTTGTGGTTGTTAACTGTGCATCCATTCCCCGCGAACTATTAGAGAGCGAACTCTTTGGGCATGAGAAAGGATCATTTACCGGTGCGCATCAAAGAAAACTTGGTAAATTTGAACTTGCAAAAGACGGGACAATATTCCTGGATGAAGTTGGCGAACTTGAAATGCTTTTACAGGCAAAACTGCTTCGTGTTATCCAGCAAAAAGAATTTGAAAGAGTTGGCGGCACCGAACTTATAAAAACAAATATTCGTATTATTTCTGCTACAAACAGAGATCTTAAACAAGCTGTAGAACAGAAGCAATTCCGTGAAGATCTTTTTTACCGTTTAAATTCATTCCCTATTTTCATTCCTCCTTTAAGGCAAAGAAGGGCAGATATACTTGTACTAACAGAACATTTTGTTGATGAGTTTAACGAGAAACTAGGAAAGGAGATTAAAGGTTTTACAAAAAAAGCATTGAAACAGATTTACGAATATGATTGGCCCGGCAACATTAGGGAAATGGAAAACACGATTGAACGATGTATTATTATTACAGAAAATGATGTTATTGATATCGATGACCTTCCCCAGCATTTAAAAGCTGCCAATGGTGGAAGTTCAATTGAATATGCGGGCTCTATGTTTTCCGATGATACTGTTGTACCTTTCGAAAAGATAAAGGAAGAATCAATAAGGCATGCACTTAAAATTACTAAAGGTAATATAGTTGAAGCAGCAAAGAAATTGCAGTTAGGAAGAGCAACAATTTACCGCTTGATGGAAAAATATAGTATTGAAAACCGTTCATTTGAGTAAAAGTATTTTCATTAGTAAAGAGAACCAGGATGGATTTTATAGTCGAGCAAGCGGAAAACAATATATGTTTAATTACTGTTAATATAAACAGGGCTACTTTAAAGGAAACGGAAAAGTTTAAAACACTTCTCTTCGATAAAATCCAAATTGGTATTAAAAACGTTATTGTAGATTTATCTCAGTGTGAATTTATCGATTCAACATTCCTGGGCTCCCTGGTTGTATCGCTTAAAAAAACTACAAGTAAGGGGGGCGATTTAAGACTGATAGGGTTCCGGCCCGATGTGGAAACAATGTTCGAACTTACCAGGCTGTACAGGGTGTTTGAATCATTTAAAACCAAAGAGGAGGCAATTAAAAGTTTTAACTGATAACCCGCTGTCTTTAGTTATATAATGCTAACTAGTTTATTTAAATTAAAATTATCCGGGTGAAAGTACATCGGTTTAGTAACCCAAAAAAGGTATAATTAATGTCTTCCGATGATAACAAATCAGTTCTTATTGTTGATGACGATCCAACCATTAGGAAACTAATCTCTCATCATCTATCAAAAAATAACTTCCAAACTTATCTAGCAGAAAGTGCAAAAGAAGGCTTTGAACACCTGGGAAACAAAAAAATTGACCTGGTTCTTTGTGATGTAACTATGGATGAAATGGATGGCTATACTTTTTGCCAGAAGGTAAGGGGAAATGAAAATCATCGTATGATCCCGTTTGTTTTTGTTACGGCAGAAGACACATTCGAAGATAAATCGAAAGCAATGAATGTTGGGGGAGATGATATAATTACAAAACCGTTTGATGTTGAGGAATTGCTACTTAAAGTACGTTCACTAATTCGGCGTACCGATATTTATAAGATGTATGGAGTTAAAAAGGAACTTGCTGAAAAGTTCGAAAAAACCTCTTCTAAAGTGGCACTGATCGATGATAATGCTTCACTGGTAAAGCTTTTCCAATATAATCTTAATAAGGCAGGATTTGAGTGTGAAATAGCTTATAATGGAGAAGAGGGACTTAAACTTATCAGGGAATTTCATCCCGATGTAATAATATCCGATATTAGTATGCCGGTAATGGATGGTTTCCGATTAAGAAAAACTTTGCTGGAAGATCCTGAGTTAAAACTTATCCCGTTTATTTTTCTCTCTGCAAGAGGTGAAGAGCAGGATCTGCTGAATGGTTACGAACTTGATATTACCGATTATGTTGTTAAAACGACTAGACCTAAAGTGATAGTTGCAAAAGTATCGGCAATAATAAAAAGTCTTAGCAAAGAAAGACAAAAGGTGGTTTCAGAACTTCACCAGGCAGCCGATGTTATGCGCGTTAAAGTTGTGCCGGCTAACAACCCTGAATTTGAAAAATTTTCTATCAAACACTGGCATGTGCCTTACAGTGGGGTTCCCGGCGGTGATTTTATAGATTACCTACAGCTGGATGAAAATCATTTTGCTGTTGTGCTTGGAGATGTTATGGGGAAAAAATGGGGAGCATGGTATTTTGCGTTTGCTTATACAGGTTATGTAAGAAGCGCATTACGATCTGTGCTGGAAGCAGGAGAAACAGACTCGCCGGGTAATATACTTGCTAAGGTTAATAAGTCTGTTTATAAAGATGCAAAAGTTTCCGAAATATTTACAACGCTTTCAGTACTTATCCTTGATAATAAAAATATGGTTTTAAAATATTCTGGTGCAGGAGATCTTCCGCTTTTTTATAAGAATGCTTCCAATGGCTCTGTATCAAAAATAAAATCGAATGGAATGCTTTTAGGATTTGCAGAAGATAGCATATTTGAAGATTCGGTAATCGAACTTAATTTACTTGATTCTTTTATAGTTACAACAGACGGACTTATAGAATCCAGGAATTCCGAGAAGGAGCAGTACGGTACAAAACATTTAATCGAACTTCTATCATCTACTAAGAATGATGAAGATCTGTTAACAACAGTTCAGAAGAATTTTAATGATTATACAAACGAAAAATATGAGGATGATGTAAGTGTAATAGTTGGAAGTGTTGAATAAAATTTTTCTGAGTATCACTCAAATTATTATCCTCTTGAAAAATAAAAATTTCCATTATCGTATCAATTATTAACCAATCCCTAGCAGGAAAACCCAAAAATTTCTGTCTCCCCTATCTTTTTTATTAATAAGGAATTACAACTTTTTTATGAAGTTAATTGACATCTAATATAAAATATCCTTATATTTATAAGAAGATAAAATCATTTCTATAATGTGAGAGTTAATTTGAAAGGTGTAATTGTACACTTTACAAGAACAAGAGCATTAAATCCAGTTATAAACCAGTTATTACTGAATTATTTCCTGTTGCCATTAAAATCCGGTTTATATGGCTTTGCTGCTTTTTTTACACTTCTCATAGTTGTAAAAACAGTCGCAAGCTTGCTAGGTTATTCCGAAGATTTTATAGTGAATACGGGGGATGTTCTGCAGTCATCGATCGGTTTTGGATTAGTTTTTATTATACGGTTGGTACAAAATATTAAGAATTTGCATCACACGACTAGCTGAAACCCTTAATTTTTTTTATCACCCTTCTTCAGTTGCCTGAAGCTTTTCGGCTCTGTAAGCTAATTTAATCTGTTCTATTAACTCGCTTAGTTCCCCTTCCACAATGTTGGAAAGGTTGTAAAGGGTTAATCCAATTCTATGATCTGTAATTCTGTTTTGCGGAAAATTATAGGTTCTTATTTTATCACTTCTATCCCCGCTTCGTACCATTGATTTTCGTTGGGCTGAAATTTCATCTATCTGTTTTTTCATTTCAATATCGTACAATTTAGCTTTTAGAACTTTTAATGCTCTTAGTTTATTTTGTATTTGCGATCTTTCATCCTGGCACTGCACAACAATCTTTGTGGGCAAATGAGTAATTCTAATAGCAGTTTCAAGCTTGTTCACACTTTGTCCGCCCGCACCGCTGGAGCGAAAAATATCAATCTTTAAATCACTTGGATTTATTTCCACCTGGACATCTTCAGCTTCGGGAAGCACAGCAACGGAAGCGGCAGATGTATGAACTCTTCCGCTTCCTTCAGTTTCCGGCACTCTTTGAACTCTATGTACGCCGCTTTCAAATTTTAAATCGCCGTAAACATTTGGTCCATCCAGTGAAAAAACAACCTCCTTAATACCTCCAAGTCCTGTATCGTTAATATCAATTATTTCAATTTTCCATCCCTTATTTTCTGCAAAGCGGGAGTACATTCTAAAAAGATCTCCGGCAAAAAGTGCCGCTTCGTCACCCCCGGTGCCTGCGCGAATTTCCATTATCACACTTTTATCATCATTTGGATCTTTTGGCAGCAGAAGAATTTTAATCTCTTCTTCTAAATTTTCTTTTTGCTTATTTAAATCTTCTAGTTCCATTTTTGCCATCTCAACCAATTCGGCATCTTCGTTTGCATCAATAATCTCTTTATTACCGTTAAGATTATCTAAAACGCTTTTATAATTCTGATAAACTTGAACAATCTCATCAAGTTCGCTCCGTTCTTTACCAAGAGTTATCATCTTCTTACGGTTGCTTACAACAGCCGGATCAGAAAGCTGCTGGTTTACCAGTTCGTATCTCTCTTTTATTTTTTCTAATTTCTCAACCAGATTCATATTTTTCTTTCAATTTTGGTGTGCAAATATAGTAAAGATGCTTCTGAAATTCTAAGTGACTTTTTCTTCTTAAAGGGAGTTGAAAATAAATGAACAGTGATAATTTAAAGGAACAATTTAAAGTAACGTTCTTCATATATTACGCACTGCTAACTGGGCAGTTACTGTTTTTTGCGGTCGCTTTTTGGTTTTCCGGATCCGAAAACTTTACAGCTAACAAAGAACTGGATGAAATATTTCAGATTATTGTTCCGCTTTTTGGCTTGGCGATGATGATCTTCTCCAGGTTTTTATACAATAAAAATATTTTCGGTGTTGATGAAATTGGGGATACGATAACTAAAATTGCTAGATACAGAACTTTCAAGATCATTCAGTGGGCAAAGGTAGAAAGCGCCTCTATGTTTTCACTAGTTGCTTTGATGTTTACAGGTAACCATTTATACACGGCTGTGTTTATATTTTTAATTGGGTATTTTTTCCTTGTAAAGCCCTCAAAAGAAAATTTTGTTAGCGAAATGAAATTAAACTCTGCTGATGCACACAAATTACTGAATAACTAATTATTAGTTAAACGGAAAATCAATTTTATATGAAGAAGTTTGAAATACCCAAAAGATACAGAAGCTCGTTTATTACACAGATAAAAAACTTTCGGCAGGTTGATGACCCAAAGAAAAACAATTATTTGCCAACGCTCCTGGATTTTGGACCGGTTCGCTTTTACCTGGCAAGGCATTTTGGATTTTGTTACGGCGTAGAGAATGCAATTGAAATTGCTTATAAAACCGTTGAAGAAAATTCGGGTAAAAGAATTTTCTTACTGAGCGAAATGATACATAACCCTGGTGTAAATAATGATCTTAAAGATTTAGGTGTAAGTTTTATTATGGATGAAGCGGGGGAAATGCTTATGGACTGGAACGATTTGAACTCTGATGATATTGTTATAATCCCCGCCTTCGGAACAACACTTGAGATTGAAAAAAAATTAAACCGGCTTGGTATCAATCCTTATAAATTTAATACCACATGCCCGTTTGTAGAAAAGGTATGGAACCGTTCTAATCAACTTGGAGAAAAAGACTACACGATTATTATTCATGGCAAGCATAACCATGAAGAAACAAGGGCAACTTTTTCTCATGCAGTAAAAACTGCGCCATCAGTTATTGTTCGTAATATTGAAGAAACTAGAATGCTTTCTTTAATTATTCTTGGTGAGCTTGATGAAAACAAATTTTATGAATTCTTTGAAGGAAGATATTCAACAAACTTTAGTGTGAAAGAATACTTGCAGCGGATTGGTGTTGTAAACCAGACAACCATGCTATCATCAGAAACAGAGGAGATAGCAGATAATTTAAAAGAAACAATGATGAAAAAATATGGAGAAGAAAACTTAACTAACCATTTTGCCGATACAAAAGATACACTTTGTTATGCAACCAACGATAACCAGGAAGCAACTTATAATTTATTAAAAATTCTAGCAGATTTTGCTATTGTAGTTGGTGGTTATAACAGTTCTAACACAAGCCATATTGTAGAATTGTGTGAAGAAAAAGTAGATACATTTTTTATCTCTTCCGAAGAAAAAATAATTTCTGGTAAAGCAATAAGCCATTATGATCTAAAATCGGGTAAAGAAAAAATTACAAAAGATTTTTTAGCAAAAGATCAACCGGTTAACATTCTTTTAACCAGCGGCGCATCCTGCCCCGATGCTGTTGTTGAAGCGGTGCTAAGAAAAATATTGTCTTTCTTTGATGGTGTAAAAAATATCCGGGAAGTAGTGAACAAAGCTTTAGAAAAATAAATATTCTAAGATGAGATTTTACTTTCAATTTTAATGTAAGCTTCTTTAGTTTCCTTAAGCAAATTATTTATAACATCTTTTACAGGGAGTATTTCTTCTATCAGTCCTGATATTTGACCTGCCTCAAGTTCACCTTCTTTTTCATCACCTTCAAAAATGCCGAGCATCGCTCTTTTTTTACCAAGCAGTTCTGCTTGCTGCTCTGCGCTCCAACCTTCATCTTCTGCCTTAACTGCTTTTTCAGCAAATTCATTTTTAATCATTCTTACCAAACCAATTTTTTTCAGAGTTAGAACCGTATCGTTGTCTGCTGCTTCAATAATACGCCGTTTAAAGTTAAGATGAGCAGAAGATTCCTCTGTTGCAGCAAAACGGGTTCCTATTTGTACACCATCAGCCCCGAGTGATAAAGCCGCAAGTAAACCTCTTCCATCTCCAATTCCACCAGCAGCAATAACCGGAATATTAAGTCTATCAACAAGCTGTGGAATTAATGTCATCGTTGATATTTCATCAAATCCATTATGTCCGCCGGCTTCAACACCTTCACCTACAACTGCATCACAACCGGCACTCTCTGCCTTCAAACCAAATTTTACAGAGGGTACAACATGAATAACTGTAACATTGTTTTTCTGTAGGATTTGTGTAAACGATTTTGGATTTCCTGCGGATGTGAATACAATTTTAACACCCTCTTGCAGTACAACATTTATCAATTCTTCAGCATCTCCCCGCATCAGGGGAATGTTTACACCGAATGGTTTATTTGTTGCATCAAAACATTTTTTAATATGCTCTCTTAGCAGTTCCGGTTTCATCGAGCCGGAGCCGATCAAACCTAATCCGCCGTTGTTAGAAACCGCTGATGCAAGCTTCCAGCCGGATACCCAGATCATACCGCCTTGAATTATAGGGTATTCGATCTGAAGAAGTTTGGTAATTTTAGTTTTTAAACTGATCATTCTAACTCTACTTTTATCTATTAAGTAAATATATAAATATTAACAATCACTGCTGTAAGCAATGTTACTTAAAGCGGTTTAACTTGTTATTCATGAGGTGATTGGGTAATTTTGTACCCTCTTTTTCAGAAAGTAGTTATTAACTTTTTACTTAGAAAATTTATCACCAAGAGGTTATTAAATTATGTCGTTTTATTTCACTTCCGAATCGGTATCTGAAGGGCATCCGGATAAAATTTCCGATGCAATTTCAGATGGAATATTAGATGCAATATACAGGGAAGATCCAAATGCGCGTGTAGCTTGCGAAACATTTGTTACAACCGGCTTGGTTCTTGTTGGCGGTGAGGTTAGCACAACCGCTTATATTGAAGTGCCTGACGTGGTTCGGGATACGATTAGAAAGATTGGTTATACAAGCGCCGAATTTAAATTTGATTCTGAATCCTGTTCTGTGCTTAATGCAATACATTCACAATCGCCCGATATTGCAATGGGTGTTGATAAAGGAGGTGCAGGCGACCAGGGAATAATGTTCGGTTATGCTTGTAATCAAACTCCGGAACTTATGCCTATGCCTATAATGTTTGCACATAAACTTGTAAAAAAACTTGCAGACATCAGGAAGAAAAATAATAAGCTGATGCCGTATCTTCGTCCCGATTCAAAATCGCAGGTTACAATTGAATACAGCGATGACGGCAAACCTTTAAGAGTTGATGCGGTAGTGATTTCTACACAGCACAATGCAGATACAAAGCAATCAAGAATTAAAAAAGACGTAATTGAGCATGTTATTAAAAAGGTAATTCCCGGGCGATACCTGGATAAAAAGACAAAGTATTTTGTTAATCCAACAGGAAAATTTGAAATAGGCGGACCGCATGGCGACAGCGGTTTAACCGGTAGAAAGATTATTGTTGATACCTACGGCGGCTGGGCTCCACATGGCGGCGGTGCTTTTTCTGGTAAAGATCCTTCTAAAGTTGATAGAAGCGCAACTTACGCTGCACGCCATA
This sequence comes from Ignavibacteriaceae bacterium, assembly GCA_036480595.1. Classification (GTDB taxonomy): domain Bacteria; phylum Bacteroidota; class Ignavibacteria; order Ignavibacteriales; family Ignavibacteriaceae; genus JAZGGS01. Next base: position 284 of record JAZGGS010000280.1, on the reverse strand, counting down.
TTGCAAAAAACATTGTTGCAGCAAAACTGGCTAAGGAATGTCTTGTCCAGCTTTCCTATGCAATTGGTGTTGCTGAACCGATTTCTGTTTTTGTTGATACAAAAGGCACAGGCGTTATACCCGATAACGAAATAGCAAAAATGATTACCGATCAAGTTGATCTTACTCCAAAAGGAATAATTAAGAGATTAAAGTTAAGAAGACCAATTTATCAGAGTACTGCTGCATATGGTCACTTCGGCAGAAAGGGTGATGAATTTACCTGGGAAAAACTTGATCTTGTT
>JAZGGS010000279.1:0-8548 GCA_036480595.1 Ignavibacteriaceae bacterium | reverse complement strand
ATTCTTGTAGAGATTGCCAATTCTTCACTTGGAACATCTTTAAACTTTTTCATTTTAGGATGGGTCTCAAGCGCATCTCTCACTTGTGCAGGAGGGTTTGTCCATTCAACACCTGCATAAAGACCCTCAGTATTTTGCCTGAAAATAACTGCATTAACCATTGGCTCTTCAAAACCACCATCAGCAGTTCTTCTTATAAAATTTAACGGATTGTTTTTAAATGATTGGCAGGGACGAATACAAACATCAAGGTTGAAGTGCTGTCTTAATCCAACAATAGGACTAAAATAAACTAAACCTTTATCCTGCAGCGATGGATCAAGTTCCTTTACGGCAGCATCCTTTGGCTTACTTGTAATAGCGCCGAACAAACCAATTTTATGTTCTGCTAACAAATCTATAGTTCTTTGCGGAAGAGCGTTACCTTCCTTACACCAGAATTCCCAGCCGATATCGGCATGCATATATTCTGCTTCAAATCCTGTTGCTTCTAATACACGAATTGCTTCCGGTAGTACTGTTTTCCCGATACCATCTCCCGGTATAGTTACAATTGTTCTTCTCATGCTTTAATTTCCTTAAAAACGATTTAAAAATGTACTATTAACTTAGATAAATGGTAAAGTGTAAGCAAGAAACAGTTTATTACCTGAACTGTTTTTAATCTTAAATATAAATCTTCTATGCTGATTTATTAAAAGGTGATATGATTTACTAATCACGTTTAATTTTCATATAAAAGTATTAAATTGTAATAATAGATAAACAATTCTAGACATTTAAGGTCTGTTATGAGAGTAGAGAAGAAAACTGGCGATAATATTAACTCGATTAATCCTGAAGACTACAAAGATCTTCGTGAGTTGATAGATAAACTTATTGAAAAGAATGTATTACCTGAAAAGTACAGGGATTTTCTTGGCTCTTTAAATGAATCGATATTAAAATTAGGGGAGATTAACGCAAACCTTAAATTACTTACCGAATCTTCCCTCGATGTTTTGTTTAGAATTTCAGCCACCGGCAAAATCATTTATCTCAGTCCTTCCTCCGAAGAATTATTCGGATATAAACTATCAGAAGTTACCGGGAGATCGTTTGCAGATTTTCTTCCCCCGGGAAAGTTGTCTGAATACTTCAGATCGATGTCTCAACTTATCCGGGAAAGAAGAGAGATAGTATTTACAGCAAATATGATTCATAAAAGTGGTAACCTGATCCCGGTGGAAATAACAGGAAGAATTATAGAGGTTAATGGTCACAAAATTGGGCAGGGTTCCATTCGCGATATAACCAAACGGGTTGCTGATGAAGAAAAACTGAAAGCTTCCGAAAGTACATTCAGAACTGTTTGGGAAAATTCCTATGATGGCATGAGACTTACCGATGAGAACGGGAATATTTATATGTGTAACGATGCTTACGCAAATATGGTTAGCAAAACAAGGTACGAATTGGAAGGACGACCAATATCGATAACTTATAATGAAGAATATGGTCCAAGAATACTTGGAAGATACATTAATAATTTTAAAAACGACGAAGTTAAAACAAAATATGAAACAACAAGTTTTCTATGGAACGGTGAAGTAAAAGTTTTTGAGATTACAAATTCTTTCATTCACCGGGCGAACAATCAAAAATACTTGCTTAGTATTTTTCGGGATATAACAACCCGCAGGGGGAATGAAAAATTAATTGAAAAGAAGGACCGGCTGCTTCAAGGTATTGCGGATGCTACACGGGCTTTGATTTCTTCGAAGGATCAGGAAGAAGGATTTAACCTTGCGCTGCTTATTTTAGGTATTGCAGCAGATGTAGATAGGGTTTATATCTATCAGCATCAAATAGATCAATTAACTGATGAAAGATTTTTTAGTCTTATCTACGAATGGGCCTCCGAAGGAACTGAAACACAAATTTTGAATCCGGAATTTCAGAAAATTTCTTATTCAAGGTTTGCCTCTTTAGAGTTTTACGAAAACTTTTCCAAAGGAAAATCTCTCCGGTTTATTCTTTCAGAACTTCCCGAAAATAAACGTGAGGCATTTATTGATAAAAATATAAAATCGATTATTCTTGTGCCTATAATGATTGATGAAGTTTACTGGGGTTTTATAGGTTTTGATGAAATGGAAGAAGACAGAACCTGGAGCGATGACGAGGAATCGATTCTTATAACAATGGCATCAACACTTGGCGCGGTTATCCGCCGAAACCTTTTTCGTGATGTACTTATAAGAAAAAACGAGGAGCTTGATACTGCATTTAAGGATGCAGAAAAAGCCACTAAAGCTAAAAGTGAATTCCTTGCACTAATGAGCCATGAAATAAGAACCCCTATGAACGGCGTAATAGGAATGACCGGTTTGCTGCTGGATACGGTCCTTGATCAAATTCAAAAAGATTATGTAAACACAATCCGTTTAAGCGGCGAACAGCTTTTAGTTATAATTAATGACATTCTCGACTTTTCCAAAATTGAATCGGAACGTCTTGAACTTGAAAACCAGCCATTCGATTTAAGAGATTGCATTGAAGATTCGCTCGATTTGCTATCTTCCAAAGCGGCTGAGAAAAAAATAGAGTTGATTTATTCAATCGATAAGCATTCTCCGCTTGCTATCAACGGAGACATTACGAGACTGAGACAAATATTAACCAATCTTGTAAGCAATGCTGTTAAGTTTACAGACCAGGGCGAAATTTACATCTCCGTTACTTCTAAAAAACTGGACCACAGAAAATATGAAATTCAGTTTGCAGTAAATGATACCGGCATTGGTATTCCACCAGATAAGATGGATAGATTGTTTAAATCTTTCAGCCAGGTAGATCCTTCCATATCAAGAAGTTACGGCGGTACAGGTTTAGGATTAGTTATAAGTAAAAGACTTGCAGAGCTTATGAACGGAAGTATGTGGGTTGAAAGCGAAGTGGGTAAAGGCGCCACATTTTATTTTAATATAGTTACGGAAGCAATCTCCTCCGATCCGAAATTTTATTTATACGAATCCCTTCCTATATTCTCGGGCAAAAAAATTGTTGTGGTGATTGAAAATAAAACATGCTTAGATGTGATATGTAATCAGTTAGCAAATTGGGGAATGGAAACCGTTGCCTTTAATAATCCAACTGATGTAATGGAATTCTTAGAAAATAATTCAAGCTACGATGGAATTATTCTCGATTATAAATCTGATGATCCTGATTCGGAAAAACTTATTAATCATCTTAAAAACCTTGCTAAAAAAATGCCCGTCCCTATCATAATTACCTTACCAATTGGTACAACACGAGATTTACTTCCGGACATCGATGATGAATTCGTATCAGTTTATCCTAAACCAATTAGGAGGCAGCACTTATACAAAGCACTAAGTACACAGTTTAAAAGGTTGAATGGTATTGTTGAAAAAAGAGAAGTGGTGACGGGATCCATTGAAATTGCTGATAAAGATAAAGTATCATTAAAAATATTATTAGTTGAAGATAACGTCGTTAACCAGAAGGTAGCTTCGCGGTTAATTGAAAAAATAGGTTACCGAACCGATCTGGCTTCAAACGGCATCGAAGCTATTGAGGCAGTACAGTCTATTGATTATGATATTGTTCTTATGGATCTGCTTATGCCCGAAATGGATGGGTTGGAAGCTAGTAAGCAAATTAAGGAGTTATCTATTAATAAGAGCAGACCAAAGATAATTGCGATGACTGCAAACTCAATGCTGGGCGATAGGGAACTATGCATGGATGCCGGGATGGATGATTATATTAATAAACCTATTCGTATTGATGAGATGGAAGCTGCACTGGATAAATGGCTGGCTGTTATAGAGGAAGAAAGAGAAATGCATCTTGCAGAATTTAAAGACCATAAAATTGAAACTGAAATTATTAATGAAAATGATATTACTTTTCTCAATGATATTCAAAACCAGGAAGACCTGGAATTTTTTATCGATCTGCTCGATATTTATTTAAAAGATCTCCCGGTTATTACGGATGAAATAACAGTAGCCGTAGAAAATGACAACTTCGAAAAATTGAAATTCTACACTCATAAATTAAAGGGAAGTACTTTAACACTTGGAATTGAATCTATATCAGAGTATTGTTACGATCTTGAAAAAGCTGCAGATGAAAAAATAATTGATGAGCATATTATTTCGCAAACCCGTGTATTAAGAAGCTATATAAGAAAGGTTGTTTCAGAGCTAAAACTTTTAAAAGAAAAATATCTCAATTTTAAATTATGATAATTTAATAACATTATAATCCCGGTAATAATTACGCCTAATGGAAAACCTGCAGAATAAGCAAAGAGCCCCCCTAAACCGCACACTTGTTTTGGATGAGAATGAAATTGCATCACTTAAGAAAAAATTAATAAAGTTGAATGAAAATTCATCTTTGAAAAAAATTGAAAATAAAATAATCAACCAGGATATTTTAGAAGCTTTGGAATATTTGCCAGGTAATTCTATCGACCTGCTCTTTATCGATCCGCCTTATAATATTTCAAAAAAATTTAATAAACTTTCGTTCAGAGAAATGGAATTGAATGAGTACGAAAAGTGGCTTGATTCCTGGCTGAGCAGGATGATAAGATTGTTAAAAGATACTGCTTCGGTTTATGTATGCGGTGATTGGAAATCCTCGGCAGCAATTTTTAATGTTGGCTCAAAATATCTGCGGGTAAGAAACAGGCTTACATGGGAAAGAGAAAAAGGGCGCGGTGCAAAAACAAACTGGAAAAACTGTACTGAGGATATCTGGTTTTTTACAAAATCGAACAAATACACTTTTAACGTGGATGCTGTTAAACTGCGAAGAAAGGTGCTTGCGCCATACAGGGGGAAAGATGGAACGCCTAAAGATTGGATAGAAAAAGGAAAGCAAAGCTACCGCGATACTTTTCCTTCAAATATATGGACCGACATATCAATCCCTTTCTGGTCTATGCCCGAAAACACTGATCATCCTACACAAAAACCTGAAAAGTTAATTGCAAAAATAATTTTAGCAAGTACAAACAAGGGTGATGTAGTTTTTGATCCTTTCCTTGGTTCGGGAAGTTCAGTAGTAGCGGCAAAAAAGCTTGGAAGAAAATTTATTGGAGTTGAAATAGATGAAATGTATTGCTGCCTTACACAGAAAAGACTTGAATTAGCGAAACGTGATAAAAAAATACAGGGATTGAGCGACGGAGTTTTCTGGGAGAGGAATTCATTTAAAGATCAGAAGAATCATTAATGCGTTGCAATTATTTTTCAGATTGCTGCTTGCATTATTAATGGAGAATTCGAATTTTTGTATCCTTCGTTTAATAAGTTTAGGGTGCCGGTTAACAGATAAGTGCCCAACTCCGTCAGGTCCGGAAGGAAGCAGCGGTAAGCATAAGTTTGTGTAGCCGGTTACCCCTTTTTTTTGATACTGCAAAATCCAAATAACTTTAGCAATCAATCCTAAACGAATTGATTATTGCAGTGTAAACTACTTTGCTTTCTTCGAAGGTATGTTTTGGAGCTTCGAAGATGAGCAGGTACCTTTGCTCCTTGCAAGTATGTTCCGCGTACTGAAAATATTTTCTCCCTTTTTCAAAAATATCGGTAGTCCTTATTTTATAATTATCCCCTGTTACTTCACCGAATTTCACGTCAAGGAATTGTTCTGCAAAGCTGCCACCTGGTAATTTAATAACGGAAAGAGTTGCACCTAGAGATTCATTAATATAACTGTATCCTGCAAAAGGTTTTTTAAGATCAGTTCTTACAACATAGTTATTTATCTCTTTCCAATCTTTTGAGGCACCAATGCTGAATCCCTTCTTATCCTGGGTAAGACGGGGCGTTCCGGTGGTTTCTATTGTTGATGTTAATTGCGGATTTACCGGATCGAAGTTGTAATTTTCTATTTGATTTCTTACGAATGATGAAAAGTGATTATTAGGGCTTAAATAATCGCCTGAAATTGTATTGCAATAAAAAGTATCTGCTTTGCTTGTTAATCCTTCCGGGCTGAAACCTGTAATAGTTGTAATAATATATTCATCCGAAATAAAAGTAACTGTTTGAAAATATTCCTTTCCATCCTTTTCAAACATATTTAGTGACCTGAAAAAGAGCCCTGCTGATAAACCATCAACAGTGTAAATAGATAATCTTTCCAGTTTTAAAAGATCTTTAGAGATAAATCTTTCGGAAACGAGTATTAAATTTTTAGCATCCAGCTTTTTCCACTTAGCGGTAATATTTCCGTTTAGTGATTTATCAAGAAGATAGAACTTAAGGTGTTGATCGTAAACTGCAAAAAGATTTAACGCAGGGTTGGGGTATTCAACAATAACAGAAAAAAAAGTTCTGCCCTCTAAATAAAAACTATCAATCTTTACCTGGTTGTAGTCTCGTCTTTCTGAAACATCATCATCTATTAAACCGGAAAGAAGCCGGTTTGCACCGATACTGCCGGATACCGCTTCACTAACTAACGATTGCAGCATATTTCCATCTACTACACCACTCTCCGGCATTTCAGTTTTATCTGAGCAGGATGTAACAATTAAAATTAAAACCAGGAAAAAAGTTAGCAACTTCATATTCTATTCTTTTTAAATGAAATCTGAACAAAAATACCAATTATTTTTGATATTTTTTAACAAGCGGTTATATTTCATACTAAAGTTGAGGCATATTTATTCATCTACCTGAAAAAAAATATTACAAGCTGAAAGGTTATTTATTCCTTCCTCTTTTTTTCTTTTTATTATCTCCGCAATTTAGTGCCCAGGTTATAGATGTTCCCAGCATTGCCCTGGGAAATATTGAGTTTAATATTTCCGGGTCTGAATTTCCTGATTCGATTAATTCTGTAAAGATCTTAATCAGCGGTAATAATGTTACAGAAGAATATATTGCGGATGTAAGAGCAGGCAGTTTTTATGCAGCTATAAATATTCCTGAAACGGGAACGTTCGATATTTCTGTAGAAGGATATATAATTCCCTCACAATCAGTAAGAGTAATACCCGGATTGCTAAGTATAATTCCTCCATTGCTGGCAATTATTCTTGCATTAATATTCAGGCAGGTAATGCTGTCTTTGATCTTCGGAATTTACGTGGGTGCGGTTTTTATCTACGATTATAATCCTTTAACAGGATTGCTGCGGCTGGTTGATAAATATGTTATCAATGCTATAAGCGATGTTTCGCACATCCAGATAATTGTTTTTACTTTATTGTTCGGCGGGGTGATTGGTTTAATTTCCAGGAGCGGAGGTACGAGGGGGATTGCAAATGTGCTTACAAAGTTTGCAAGGTCACGTAAATCGGGAATGATTGCAACCTGGTTATCAGGAATAATTATTTTCTTTGATGATTATGCAAACACACTTGTTGTTGGCAATTTGATGCGACCGGTTACAGATAAACTTAGTATTTCCCGTGAGAAATTATCATTTATTGTGGATGCTACAGCTGCTCCTGTTGCAAGTGTGTTTATTGTAAGTTCCTGGATTGGTTACGAAGTGGGATTAATACAGGAGGGATTTGATATCATCGGCTCTCAGGCAAATGCATACACTACTTTTCTTGCAACAATCCCGTACCGTTTCTATCCAATTGCTATGCTCTTTTTTGTTTTTTTGATAGCAGTTTCCAAAAGAGATTTTGGAGCAATGTATAAAGCAGAAAGAAGGGCAGTTGAAGAGGGAAAAGTATCAAACGGAGATGTTGATCATTCGAAAGATTTAACGCATGGCGCAGAAATTTTAGGTAACGAAGAAAAAGCAAGATGGTACAACGGTGTAATCCCAATACTTGTAATAATCGTTGGAACTATAATCGGGTTAATTTATACAGGAATAAATTCCTTACAGGAGCAGGGGATTAGTGGTTATGATATACAGGATATAATCGCAAACTCCAATTCTTACCTGGCACTGCTCTGGAGTAGCTTTTCCGCCTGTGTTATTGCAGCAGTCATGATCATTAGCCAACGGATTATGAATTTAAAAGAGACTATTGATGCGTGGTTCCTTGGTATCCGCTCTATGCTGCTTGCAATAATAATTTTAACTCTGGCATGGGCAATCGGATCAATTACAACAGAGATTAAAACGGCAGATTATATTATCAGTTTAATAAGTGATATAGTAAACCCGAGGTTTTTACCGGTGATAGTTTTTATAGTATGCGGAGCAACAAGTTTTGCAACCGGTACAAGCTGGGGAACAATGGCAATTATGTTTCCTATTGTAATTCCGCTTACTGCAACTGTAACAGGAATGCAAAACTATAATCCGCAAGAGAGCAATTTAATTTTAGAAGGGGTAATAAGCTCGGTGCTTGCGGGATGTGTTTGGGGAGATCACTGCTCACCGATTTCCGATACAACTATTCTCAGTTCCATGGCTTCCGGGTGTAATCATATAGATCATGTTAGAACACAGCTGCCGTATGCAATTGTAGTTGGAATTATTTGTATGATTTTTGGAGATGTTCTATCTGCGTACGGATTATCACCTTATATTTCACTGCTAATAATTA
>JAZGGS010000278.1:0-2516 GCA_036480595.1 Ignavibacteriaceae bacterium | reverse complement strand
CAATTTAAATATTAATAAAAGTTTCGGCATTAGCCAATGCAAGTTTCCCTGGGTATTATATCTTGATCCGGATGAAAGGATACCGGAGGAAACAGCAAATTGGATTCTTAGCGAGATAAAAAATCCTGCTTCCGATGCTTATTTCTTTCCCAGGAAAAACCATATTCTCGGAAGCTGGTTAAAACATGGCTCTCAATATCCTGACTACCAATTGCGTTTATTTAAAAAGGGGAAGTCCCATTTTCCCTGCGAACACGTACACGAACGTTTACAAATAGATGGAAGTATTGGAAAGACAAAATTTCCAATTATTCATTTTCCTTATCCTGATTTAGAGACTTATTTAGAGAAGTTCAATTTTTATACAACCTTCGAAGCTAATTTTTTAATTAAAAATCCACCGGGCTGGTTTGGCTGGTTTAAGTACATTCTATTCAAGCCCGTTACCCGATTCATTAAAAGGTACTTTCTTTCAGGCGGTTTCTTAGATGGATTTCCAGGATTCGTTGCTGCTTTTTTTGATACAATAAATTTTCCGGTTCGCTACTTCAAATATATTGAACAGAAGCGGGCTGGATCTAATACGAAATCAGCAGAATAAAATTTTAACCGGTACCAATTAACCTCTGCTTCCATCTTCTGAATTCTGAATTCTGAATTCTATTTCAAAATTTCAATTGCCTTTTGGTTAATAATAATTCAAATTTAGAAGTGTAATATGTATAAACATGAAATTGTAAAGAGAAAATGAGAATAATTATTGCCGGAATGGGTGACGTGGGGTATCATCTAGCAAAAGAACTTTCACAGGATGAACACGATATAATTGCAATCGACCAGGATCAGCAGCGTCTTTCTTATACCGATTCAATGACAGACGTGCTTACTTTAACCGGTTCATCAACTTCTGTTGGAACTTTAACAGAAGCCAAAGTGGATAAAGCCGATCTGTTCGTGGGCGTTACCTCAACCGAAGCGATTAACGTTGCCAGTGCAATACTTGCAAAAAAACTGGGCGCAAAAAAAACAATTGCCCGCATAGCAAACGCCGAGTATATGGAAAAGGAAACTGAAGAAAAGTTTACTGAGCTTGGCATTGATTTTATGATTTACCCCGAAGAACTTGCAGCACAGGAAACCTTTAACCTTATAAACAGAACTGCTGCAACAGATGTTATGGAATTTGAAGGAGGCAAGCTTTCGGTAATAGGTTTACGGTTGGATAAGAATGCACCGATAATAAGAAAAACTGTAAGTGAAATTGCTTACGAATATCAGAACTTTGATTTTAGGATTGTTGCACTCCACAGGAACTTTAGAACAATCATCCCAATGGGTAAAGATAAATTCCTCACGAACGACCAGGTGTTTATCATTACAAAACCTGAAGGAATTGAGATGGTTCTTAGGCTTGCCGGAAAAGAAAATATTAATTTTAACAACATAATGATACTTGGCGGCAGCAAGATTGGACGAAGGGTAGCTAAACTCTTAAGTGATAAGATGAAAGTTAAGCTGATAGAATCGGATGAGGAGAAGAGCCTGGCTTTAGCTGATGATCTGCAGGATACGCTTATTATAAGGGGAGACGGAAGAGATATCGATCTTCTTGCACAGGAAGGTATTATTGATGTTGATGCTTACATTGCAGTAACCGATGATGCAGAGACAAATATTATTTCCTGCCTTATGGCAAAACACCTTGGTGTAACAAAAGCCATCGCCCTTGTAGATAAAGCCGATTACATCCCGCTTACACAAACCATAGGTTTAGATTCACTTATAAACAAAAAACTGCTTGCTGCAAATAATATTTCCAGGTTTATACGTAAAGGTGAAATTCTTTCTTTAACTTCGCTGGAAGGGATTGATGCGGAGGTTTTAGAATATATTGCGCAGCCAAATTCACCTATCACAAAAAAGCCGATAAAGGATCTCGAATTTCCGAAAGAAGCAATTATTGGTGGAATAGTTAGAGGTAAAGAGAGTTTAATAGCTGTTGGCGATACAAAAATAAGATCAGATGATAAGGTTGTTATTTTCTTGCTGCCCGGTGCAATTAAAAGAATAGAAAAACTCTTCAAATAAAAAATGAATTTTAAAGTCGTCCTCAAAGTTATCAGTCTGCTGCTAATCCTTACCGGGCTTTTGATGCTCAGCGGTATTTCCTTTTCACTCTATTATGGAGATGATGATATAATTGCGCTTATTATTTCCGCAATTATAACTTCGTCTGTTGGATTGCTGGTATGGCTGGGCACCAGGAAAAGTGATGACCACGAACTTGGAAAAAGGGAAGGTTATTTAATTGTTACGCTTGGCTGGGTCTCTATGGCTGTCTTTGGTGCTTTACCATTTTTGATTTACGGCGCAATACCAAATTATACTGATGCTTTTTTCGAAACGATGTCCGGCTTTACAACAACCGGCGCAACAATTCTCGAAGATATAGAAGTAATTCCTCACGGGCTGTTATTTTGGAGAAGCTTAACACAATGGCTTGGCGGAATGGGAAT
>JAZGGS010000277.1:0-5339 GCA_036480595.1 Ignavibacteriaceae bacterium | reverse complement strand
GACCAACAGCTTAGTCTTTCTATTTGAGATATTGGTTTGGCACCCGGCAATCCTGATATTATTTATGTTGGAACCGGTGAAGCAAATTGCGGCGGCGGCTCACTGGCTTACGAAGGAATGGGTGTTTTCAAATCAACTGATGGTGGCAACAACTGGATGCATCTTGGGCTGGAAGAAACTCGTAACATTGGAAGAATCGTTGTCGATCCAACAGATTCGCAACGGGTTTATGTTGCTGCAATGGGTAAACTATTTGCAGGAAACCCGGAACGCGGACTCTATCGTACAACCAATGGAGGAGCTTCATGGGAAAATGCACTTTTTGTATCTGATACAACTGGTTGTATAGATGTTGTTATGAACCCGCTTTCATCCGATACAATTTATGCTGCAATGTGGGAAAGGATAAGGCAGCCGTGGGGACGCACGTACGGTGGAATTACTTCCGCTATTTACCGTTCCTATGATGGCGGAAATTCCTGGGAAGTACTAGCTAATGGTCTTCCGGTTAATACCGGTAACATAGGAAGAATTGGTTTAGCAATATGTGAGTCTAATCCGCAAATATTATATGCAATCTATGCTGATGAGGTAGGTTATTTTAATGGTGTTTATAAAACTACTGATGGCGGAGATAGCTGGACACAAACGAATGATGGAGCACTTTCAGGTTTATTCAGTTCTTTCGGATGGTGGTTTGGCAATATACGTGTTGCTCCTGATGATCCTGATATAGTTTTTGCTATGGGTCTGGATGTTTATAAATCTACAAACGGCGGACAAAGCTGGTCTTATTCATCCGGCTCAATGCACGTTGATCAGCATGGTCTTGATATTCATCCTATCAACTCCGATTTTGTTGTTGCCGGAAACGACGGCGGAATTTATATCTCGCAGAACGGAGGAAGCAACTGGAGCAAAGTTAACAACTTACCCATAACACAATTTTATACCTGTGAAATAGACAACCAGATTCCGCAGCGGCTTTACGGCGGCACACAGGATAACGGCACCAATCGTACTTTAACAGGAAACACGAATGATTGGCACATGATCTTAGGTGGAGATGGATTTTATGTTTTAGTCGATCCGAATGATAACCAGTTTGTGTATGCAGAATATCAATGGGGTAGTTTCTCTCGTTCAACCAACGGCGGTAATTCGTTTATCAGTGCAACTAATGGCATATCCGGCAGTGATCGGAACAACTGGAACACACCGGTTGTATTCGATCCTTCAAACACACAGGTAATGTATTACGGAACGAACAGACTTTATAAGTCAACTAACCGAGCGGAATCATGGAATGTAATAAGTCCTGATTTAACTAACGGACCGGGTATCAACATTCCCTTTGGAACTATTACAACAATTGCTGTTGCCAAATCCGACAGCAATCTTATTTACGTTGGAACCGACGACGGAAATGTTTGGGTAACACTGGATGGAGGAACTAACTGGACAGCGATCTCCGCAAGCTTACCGCAGAGATGGGTAACAAGAGTTGCAGCAGATCCACAGGATGAACTAACTGCTTACGTTACTTTTTCCGGTTACAGGTGGGATGAATACCTTGCACATATTTACAGAACCACCGATGCAGGAAATAACTGGACAGATATATCATCGAACTTACCGGAAGCTCCTTTAACTGATATAATTATCGATCCTGCTTCCGATTCAACGTTGTATGTTTCTTCCGATGTTGGTGTTTTTATGACTGATAACCTTGGTATAAGCTGGAGTGTTCTCGGAGATTCTTTACCAAACTCTCCTACAATGGATTTGGTTCTTCATAACAATACACGAACTTTAGTTGCAGCAACTTACGGGCGCTCGATGTATAAATATGATTTAGATTTTATCACTCCTGTTGCATCAGAAGAGTTTCAGCCAATGGAATTTCAATTGTTTCAGAATTATCCAAATCCTTTCAACCCAACAACAAAAATAAAATTTACTATTCTTACCTCACACTTAAATCCCTCTCTTTACCAAGGAGAGGGACAGAGGGAGAGGTTAGTTGTCTTGAAAGTTTACGATGTTTTGGGAAATGAAATTGCAACTTTAGTTAATGAAGAAAAGCCCGCTGGAACATACGAAGTTGAATTTTCCGCCATAGGCGGAGGGAATGGATTAACGAGCGGAATTTATTTCTATCAGCTTAGAGCAGGAAATTTTGTTAAAACTAAGAAAATGTTGATGATTAAATGACAGAGTTATTTAGTATGATATCACTCATTTTTACATTATGATTATACATCAAATATGAAGTATGAGTAAAGGTTAGTGTGCAAATTATGAAACAAAGACTATCAATTATCGTTTTACTTAAACTACTTTTCATCTTGGTTATTTTACCTATCATTAGTTGTAGTGAACCAAATTTTGTTGATGTTGCAAATAATAAACTACCTCAAGGGATATCAGGTTTTACGACATTTAATTATGAGTATTTATCAACAGCACCTTTGCATACACAAACTTCGATGTTAACCGGCTATCAAAATAAATTATATCGTATTGGATCAAGTGTCCCAATTCAAATCTTAGACCTAACTTCAAATAGCTGGTCTAATATTCCTTTACCCGATTCATCTTATTGGCGTTGGGATGGGGCTGCAGTAACAATGAGAGATTCTATATATATTATTGCAACATCTTACACTTCAAATGATATCCTAAAACTACTTCCTTTAACCAATTTACTTATACATACAAATGTAGGATTACCTTCTTCTTTTCATTATCCAGCTTATTGCACTCATAACAACAAAGTGGTTTTCTTTTCTTTGATTACTGAAAAAGTATTCGAATATAATCCAGAGACAAATAAATTAAGTACTGTTGCACCAAATCCATTTTTTAATTACTCAAACATAAATCTGACTTTGTCTTCGGGAAAATATCAAAATTACCTCTATGTTTTTGGTGGATATTACGATTTACCTGAAAATTTGTTTTATAGATTGAACCTGGAAAATTATATATGGGAAAAATTGGATTTGCCCGCATCCCTAACAAAAACAAATATTAATGGAGCTGTGTTTCAAAATCAATTTATTTTGATTGCAGACACAATGACAACATATGAATATTCATTTCTAAATAATGAATGGTACCTTGATACTGCAAGAGTCCCAATTTATACACGTTTATTAGATGGTTCTTTAGATAGGGGTGAAATGAGTTTCTTTGCAGATGATTCTAGTCTATATATTACTGATATAGTCTCCGATAAAATTTGGAAAATTACTAAGTGATATAGAAAAAATACATGTTAAGTTTTGCATCCTAGAGTTTTTAATAAGTAAAAAGTTAACATAACAATAAATATAATAATCAGTGATTGATAAATCTTCTGCAATCATCAAAGATTAATCAAAGGAAGTAGTCTGATGAAAAAAGTTTATACAAAACTTATTTATAGAATAATTTTTTCATTCATTATCTTTCTCCTTGTTGGTCTTGCAGCTCAGTTAAATGCACAGGATACTTTTTCAATTGTGGCTGTTGATACAGTTACCGGCGAAATTGGAAGCGCCGGTGCATCCTGCGTCGGACCCTTTGGAGGAGTTGGAGCTTTTATTCTTAGCGATGTAATTGAAGGTATTGGCGCAATTCATACACAGGCATATTACAATGCGGCTAACCAGGTAAATGCGCATAATAAAATGTTAGAAGGTCTCTCTCCACAGGAAATAATAGACTGGTTAGTGGCAAATGATGCGCAAGGTAATCCAACTATTCGTCAGTATGGTATTGTTGATCTGACTAGGAATGGCGAAAGCGCAGCTTATACTGGTGTAAATTGTGATGATTATAAAAATCACGTTACAGGTCCGGGTTATGCAATACAGGGCAATATATTATTGGGGCAGGTTATAATAGATACAATGCAGTACACTTTTCTTAACACAAGCGGTCCTCTGGCAGACAGGTTAATGATGACATTACAGGCAGCAAAGATCATCGGCGCTGATACCAGATGTGCCCCACGCGGAACTTCTTCTCAATCATCTTTTATTAAAGTGGTAAGGATAGGCGATGGTAATACACCGTACTTAGAGGAGTTCGTACCTGATTCGCCAGTAAATGTTGATCCTATAGATCTTCTTCAAATTAAATTTGATACGTGGAAGGATTCATTATTTACTACTGTTGATCCGTTTCTTTCAACTGCCTTGTTACAACCGGATTCAATCCCTGCCGATAGTGTTTCGGAATCGGTTCTTACAATAAGTCCTAAAAACAATTCTGATACTTTATTGGCAAGCGGTCTTACAATCTTACTAACAAATACCGGACTTGGAACATTAGGATCAGTTACTGATTTGGGAGATGGTACTTATGAAGCAACAATAACCGCTCCTTCAACTCCCGGGATAGATAGTATTTCAATTGTTGTAATTAACAATGCGGATACAGTTTCTTTAGCAGCCATTCCGGTTATCACTTATTTGAATGCTACTTCAGTCGAGGAAATTGGTTTTATAACACCAGAGCAATATATTCTATTTCAAAATTTTCCAAATCCGTTTAATCCAACTACCAATATTGGATTTCGAATTGCGGAGTCTGGATTAGTAAACTTAAAGGTTTATGATGTACTGGGTAACGAAGTGGCAAACCTGGTAGGGAAGTATATGCCGGCAGGCACTCATGAAATTGAGTTTTCCGCTTCGGAATTAACAAGTGGACTTTATTTTTACCAGTTGAGTTCTGGTGAATTTACAGACACGAAAAAATTAATTCTCCTTCGTTAGATTTGTAAATAAATAGCAGCCATTGTTTGTGGAGCTGATTACTCCAAACCAAATATCCGTTCATTCATTCCCTTTATTGCTTTTTATTTTAATTAAAGTAATTTTGGTTGTTGATTTTAAAATTATGCAAGCAGCAGGAAACGAAAAAAATATTACCGTTAACCGCAAAGCCAGGCACGAGTACACCATCCTGCAAACATGGGAAGCAGGACTGGTTCTTGTGGGAACCGAAGTAAAATCACTCCGCCAGGGCAATGCTAATCTTGTGGACAGCTATGGTAAAATAGTAGCTGGTGAGGTATGGCTGGTTAATTGCCACATAAGCGAATACACACAGGGAAACATTAACAACCACGAACCGAAGCGGGATAGAAAGCTTTTACTTAGAAAGAGTGAGATAAGAAAGATGATTGGCAATACCACGGAAAAAGGATTAACTTTAATTCCTTTAAGATTATACTTTAAGAACGGGAAAGCAAAAGTTGAATTGGCACTTGCAAAAGGTAAAAAGTTCTACGATAAACGAAAAGATATTGCTAAAAGAGATTTCGAGAGAGACCAGGAAAGAAAAAT
>JAZGGS010000276.1:0-2642 GCA_036480595.1 Ignavibacteriaceae bacterium | reverse complement strand
AATTGTTCTCTCAATGTTTATTCCGCTCATTATTTCAAGCGGAGGAAATTCCGGTTCTCAGGCATCCACGCTTGTAATTCGTGCAATGGCGCTAGGTGAAGTTGACCTGATAGATTGGTGGAAAATAATAAAACGGGAAATGCTTTCAGGATTATCGCTTGGACTAATACTTGGAATAATAGGTTTTTTCCAGGTTTTGTTTCTCTCACAATTTATTTCCGCGTTAGATAAATATTTAGTGTTGATTGGATTAACTGTTGGTTTTTCGCTTGTGGGTATTGTTCTTTGGGGCACGCTGCTTGGTTCTATGCTTCCGTTTATACTAAAAAGTTTCGGGATTGATCCTGCCACATCATCCACACCGTTGGTAGCAACCATGGTTGATGTAACGGGGCTGGTAATTTACTTTACGCTTGCGATGCTTATTTTAAGCGGATCGCTTTTGTAAATTCGAAAAATTTTCACTGTCTTAGTTTTAACACGAAAATTCTTTCATAAACTTCTTATATTTGCACCGATATGTTTCAAACAAAAGAAAATAAAATGAAGGGTATTATTCTTGCGGGAGGTTCAGGTTCCCGCCTTTACCCAATTACAAAAGTTTATAGTAAGCAATTAACTCTTATCTATGATAAACCGTTAATCTATTATCCTCTTTCCATCCTAATGCTGGGTGGAATTAAAGAAATCCTGGTTATATCAGATGAAGAGACAATTCCGCTTTATAAAAAACTATTCGGTGATGGATCACAAATTGGGCTTTCGATTGAATATGTTGTACAAGCAGCACCAAATGGAATAGCGGAAGCTTTTATTCTTGGTGAAGATTTTATTGGCAGTGATTCTGTATGCCTTGTACTTGGTGATAATATTTTTTATGGTGATTTGAGTTTCTTCTATAATGCACTTGAGAGACAAGAAGGAGCAACAATATTTGGCTACCAGGTAAATGACCCGGAGCGTTATGGCATAGTTGAGTTTGATGAAAACGGAAAAGCTGTTTCGATTGAAGAGAAACCTGCTAAACCAAAATCTCATTTTGCTGTACCTGGTTTATATATTTTTGATAATAATGTAGTAGATATTTCTAAAAATTTAACACCATCTGCACGCGGCGAATTGGAAATTACAGATGTTAATAAACAGTATATGGAGATGGACGAACTACACGTTGAAAGGATTGGCAGAGGTGTTGCCTGGCTTGATACCGGGACTCCCGAAGCATTACTGCAGGCATCAAACTTTTTTGGGGTTATCGAAGACAGGCAGGGATTGAAAGTCGCTTGTATTGAAGAGATAGCATTATATAAAGAATTCATTAATAAACAACAATTTGAAGAATTAGTTCTTACCATACCGAATTCACTCTATCGTGAATATCTTGATAAAATATTAAATGAGTTAGATGAACAATCAATAAAAACTTTATAATAATTATATAATGGAAGTAATTAAGGCAAACATAGACGGACTGCTCATCATCAAACCTGATGTTTTTGGAGATGACAGAGGATATTTTTTTGAAACCTACAGCAAAAAAAAGTATGCGGAATATGGTATCGAAGAAGATTTTGTACAGGATAATATTTCAAAATCACTTAAGGGAACGATTAGAGGATTACATTACCAGGTTGGTGATAAAGCACAGGGAAAACTATGTCACGTAATAAAGGGGAAGGTGCTTGATGTAGCTGTGGATATACGGTTTGATTCACCAACTTTCGGGCAGTATTTTTCAATCGAATTAACCGGCGAAGATAAAACACAAATGTGGATTCCGCCGGGCTTCGCTCATGGTTTTTCTGTTCTTTCCGATGAAGTGTTATTCGTATATAAATGTACAAATTATTACAGTAAATCTGATGAACGCGCTATTCTATATAATGATCCACAATTAAACATCGATTGGAAAGTTGAAAACCCAATCGTTTCTGAAAAGGATCTTAAAGCAAAACTTATTAACGAAATTCAGGCGGACTTTGTCTACTCCCCGGCTTAAACTTCATTAGTATTTACATTCAAATCTCACTAATTTTCGATTTAAAAATTATGCGGAGTGTTATGAAAGTTCCATTATTAGATCTTAAAGCACAATATCAATCACTTAAAAATAAATTAGATGATGCAATCTTAAAAATTGCCGAATCACAGTATTTTATTTTAGGTCCGGAAGTTATAAAGTTGGAAGAAAATTTTTGTGAGTCTCTTGGCTGCAAATACTCTATCGGAGTTTCTTCCGGAACGGATGCGCTTTTGTTAGCGCTTATGTCTACCGATCTAAAACACGGCGATGAAGTGATTGTCCCGGCGTATTCT
The DNA here is from genome assembly GCA_036480595.1 of Ignavibacteriaceae bacterium. Taxonomy (GTDB): domain Bacteria; phylum Bacteroidota; class Ignavibacteria; order Ignavibacteriales; family Ignavibacteriaceae; genus JAZGGS01. The sequence continues at coordinate 326 of JAZGGS010000276.1, read as the reverse complement.
TTTTTTGCAACTGCAGGAGTGGTTTCAAGATTGGATGCTGTGCCTGTATTTGCAGATATTGATCCTGTCACTTTTAATATCGACCCGGCAGAAATAGAGAAAAGAATAACTTCAAAAACACGTGCAATTATTCCAGTTCATCTTTATGGACAAAGTGCTGATATGGAGCCGATTATGGAAATTGCCCGAAAGAATAATTTGATTGTTATTGAAGATGGTGCACAGGCAATCAGCTCTCAATATAAAGATGGTAAATGTGCCGGAACCATTGGCGATATAGGATGTTATTCATTTTTCCCGAGTAAAAATCTTGGCTGCTATGGAGA
>JAZGGS010000275.1:0-6881 GCA_036480595.1 Ignavibacteriaceae bacterium | reverse complement strand
TTTTTTTAAATTTAAAAAAGACTAAATTTATTGGATTTTTTCAATCCGGTTCTAATAAAAGTACGAAAATATTTTTATATTCAGATATTATTTCACTATTCAATAGTTTTGATAAAAATATAATTGTGCTTTAATCTTTAAAAAGATTCTAAATTTTTGTGATTTACCTATAAGTGCTTTTCCAAATCCCAAATAGTCTCTTTTGGTGCAGCCATATGACTTTGCAATTATTTATATAAAGAAAAAAATTATGTTAACTCAAAATTACTGAATATCAATTTTGACATTTTTAGCTATTAATGCAAGAAAAACCTTATATAAACTAAGTTTTTATTTTCTACAATTTCATTTCACATCTGTCAATTGCTTTTAAAATCTTATTAAACTAATATTCTGCTGTAAATATTGTCTATAGTATTTGAAATGAACAGCAGGGACAATTTTCAATCTTTCCAATATTTTCCTTTTTCAAGGCAGCGTAATCTATTATCTCCAGCAAAAATTATTTTATAATGCGCAATATGTTGCACTTGTTTTGTAGGAACTAAGGTGGGCAACAAATAAAAATTATAATGCAAAGTATACTGCGCATACCGTTAAAGACTTAACTAATTGTGATTAATAAAGCTTCATACAACTAAAGAAAAAGTGTTTGGTGAAAAGTGTTAGAGATAGAGACTTTTTTCAACGTGATGATTTTTCTTAATCTAAAGTTTCCTTTAACACTTCCAATTCACTCCCCTGCGGAACACGTGTAATTACTGATCTGTTTAACAGATCAATTGAAATTGAAATTGTTTTACCTTTCTCACTATTAGCCACAATCCCTACTACTCCTTCGATTGGACCATTTTTTATTCTTACTTTTGTTCCCGGAACAATTCCGTTACACACTATTAATTCTGATTCAGGTGTTACCAATTTTTTAATGTTATTAATTTGCCAATCAGGAATAGAAGCCGGATGTCCGCCATCAAAAAGACATCTTACAATGGACGGCTGCTCAACGGAAGCAAGCCGCTGGATTTCGTTGGCATGAATAAAAATATAACCCCTTATAAGCGGTTCTGTTATCTTTTTTTTCCTGTCGCTCCACTGCTTCATTTTTGTAAAAGTAGGCAAATAATGTTCCACTTCAAGCACTGCAAGCTGTTCCCTAGCTTTAAACTCACTCCTTGGTTTAGTATAAAGTGCAAACCAGTATTTTTGATTGTTATCATTCTTAATCATCTTTGAAAATCACTTACTTAATGTATAGAACCCTGGTGATTATTTTCGTAAAGTTAAAACTTTTTCCTAAAACAATAAATTAATCTATAAATAATTCGTTTAATAATCCACGCACTATGTTAATAAACAGACCAATATTTTTTAACTGGAGAATAAAAAAAATAAGAGAGACTAAATTGAAGGTATGAATTAAAATCTAATCAACACTTTTGTGGTTTGTTGCATTCAACTTTTACTGTGCCCATTTTTGTCACAGATCTGATTAGTTCTGATTAATTTTAGTTGCGGGTATAAAAATAAAAAGCCCGATATCTTTCGATTATCGGCATTTCCATTTGACCACATTTTGTTGGTTACGTTAAAGTAAAATAAAAAAATCCCCCCATATTATTTAATTTTAGAAATTGAAGAGAAGGTAAAACAGGTTTAAATAATTATTTGTAACTGTTCATTTACCTGATAGCTTTTTCTTCATTAGAGAAGAAATGAAGTTTACTTAAATTAAAAAATAAATCTATAAGGGTTCCAGACTTAGGTTTTTCTATAGCTTTTACTCTTGCAGTGAACTGTAAACCACTCAAATTAAAATAAAGGTAGGTTTCATTCCCCATTTGCTCAGCAACATCTATTGGCGTTGAATGTTTATACGTGGGACTTTCATCTTTTCCCTCAATTAATATATCCTCCGGTCTGAGACCCAATGTAATTTTACTATTAGCATAACTTTGCAATGATTTTTTGTATTGAGCGGGTAATTTTATAGCAATTTTTTTATCACTACTTATGAATGATAGTTCTGTTTGATTTGTTATTTTTCCAATAATAAAATTCATTGGCGGACTCCCAATAAAACCAGCAACGAATTTGTTTTTTGGATAATTATATAAATTTAAAGGGGAGTCAACCTGCTGTACGATCCCATCCTTCATAACAACTATTGTATCTCCCATTGTCATAGCTTCAGTTTGGTCGTGTGTCACATAGATTATTGTAGCTTCTAATCTTTTATGTAACTTTGAAATTTCAGTTCTCATTTGTACTCTTAGTTTCGCATCAAGATTACTGAGCGGTTCATCAAACAGAAATACTTTGGGATGTCTAACAATAGCTCTTCCAACTGCCACCCTCTGTCTTTGTCCTCCGGATAACGCTTTTGGTTTTCGTTTGAGATATGGTTCAAGATCAAGTATTTTTGCCGCATTTGTAACTCTTTTACTAATTTCTTCTTTTGAATATTTCCGTAACTTTAATCCGAACGCCATATTATCAAATACAGTCATATGCGGATATAAGGCGTAGTTTTGAAAAACCATCGCAATATCTCTGCTCTTAGGTGAAACATCATTAACTAACTTCCCTTCAATATATATTTCGCCTGATGATATTTCTTCTAATCCCGCAACCATTCTTAATGTTGTTGATTTTCCACACCCCGAGGGACCGACAAGAACTAAAAACTCCTTATCCTTAACAGTTAAGTTTACATTTTGGACAGCTACGTTTTTACCTTCGTAAACTTTTGTAACATCTTTTAATACGACTTCAGCCATCTTATGGTTTTATATTTTATTAATAATAATTTTTATCTACAATACTAAGTTTTTAAGTTACTTTGATTTTATTAATTCTTGAAGCAATTCCTTTAGATTAACAAATGCAAAACTTGTTAAATAATCGGAAACTGCATATGGCAACACTAACTGATCATTGTGTATAATTCCTCCACAACTATACACAACATTCGGTACATAACCTTCACGTTCCATTTTATTAGGATCTAGAATTGGCTGTTTCAGTCTTCCAATCATTTTTGTTGGATCATTTAAGTCCAGTAAAATGGCACTGATAGAATATTTTCTAACCGGTCCAACACCATGTGTTAATACCAGCCATCCTTCATCGGTTTCAATCGGTGAGCCACAATTACCCATTTGTACTAATTCCCAAGAATGATCGGGTATTGTTAGTATTTCTTTCGAGTTCCAATTATAAAGGTCTTCAGAATACATAATGAAGTTACTTTCCGCGTCTTGCCTGGAAAGCATAGCATATTTCCCATTTATTTTTCTGGGGAATAGTGCCATACCTTTATTTTTTGATTCAGAACCCTTTAAAGAATTAATTTTGAATTGTATAAAGTCAATAGTCTGAAGCAATTTTGATTTTATATTTTTGCCATCATAAGCAGTATAGGTTGCAAAATAAATGTAATTATTGGAAGAACTGAATTTTACAAATCTTGCATCTTCAATTCCATTACATTCATCCGGTGTCAACGGAAAAATAATTCGTTCACTTAAGTCTGTTTCAGAATTATAATTCACTTCATAATCTGACTCAGCAATGAGTATTTGATTCGGAGCAGTCACATATTTATTCTCTTCTTCTAAAATTACATTACAATCGGAATCAAGAATGCATGATCGAAAAACAATTGAAGATATGTGTCCTTCTCCGGTAGCTCTTAAGCTAAGAATGAACCGACATTCTCCGTTTTTGAGTTTGGATTGATCAGGGTGTAAAACAATTGAAGGATTAAACAAGGCAGCAGATTCAACAGAAAATTCCTTAAGGAAATAAGATCCTAGCAGTATTTTGTAATTTTCGCTTAAGTTTTTCTTAAAATCAATTAATTTTATAATTTCTTCGCAACGAATTAAACATTTCTCTATAAAATTTCGATGTCTCTGTTCAAATCCACTAAGAATTTTTTCAACTTCCTTGTTCACTTCATTTTTAGTAAGATTGGATACATAATTTGCTATTCTGCTAATTCGTTGTTCATCATTCAGTTCAAGAGGAATTAACAGAATTCTGGTTTGATTTGGCTTTATCAAAATATTTGTTCTTTTAACCAACATATTAATTCAGTTATCCAAATAATTATTAAGTACGAATAATTCTATATCATCTGCTTCAACAGGAACATTGCGTTTGTTTTTAATCATTATTGTTTTCTGTTCACCAGGCAGAAGAATTAAACCTCGATCTAAAAAACTTATTTCGGGATGATATAAATCAACAAAGAAGGCGGGTAAATCAGATTTTAGACAAATGTAACCAGCTTCAACTCCGTATTTAATTTCAATGTCTATTTTCGGTTTAGGTAGTTTCACATCCTTCCATCTTTGCTCTACAAAGAAATTCCTGCATACTAATTCATCATCTTTGCTGAATACAGACGCTACTAATATATACTTTCCTTTTTTAATCAACTCTTCAACCGGTATCTTGTGAATAGTGTTATTAACACAATTCTTGATGGAGATTTCTTTAGTATAGTCATTAATTATTTTACAAGATTGCTGCTCAATTAAATGAATTTTCAAACAACCCCTAAATACTTCCTCCCGGTTATGATTATTTAAGTTTAATTTAAGGTATGAATCTTCTTTTTCAATGGTAATTATCTTGGGCGCGAAAACATCTTTAACGAAGAAATATGATAGTTTAGGCATTAAATCAGAATCGACAATAGACCAGCTTACCGCAGGCCAACAATCATTAAGCTGCCAGATAATTGTTCCACTTGTAGTACCCAAATTGGATCGCCAATGCTCGATGCACTTCTTTAGAGCTAATCCCTGATTAAGCTGGGCTAAATAAATAAAATCATTCCATTCAAACGTCATCGGAAGATGTTCGGATAAAAATTGGAAAATCCTTTTCTGCCCCTCGATCTGCTTATTGTGAAATTCAAACATAGGGTTATCGCATTGCAGATTCTCTTTGGACAATACTTTTTTCCAGGTCTTTTTGTTAGCCGGAGCTTGAAACCCAAACTCTGATACAAATAAACTGTTATCTTTTATTACTTCTGTGTAATCTATCCAGTTGCTCCAGATGTTCCATTGATGAGTGTTTCCACTTTTTTGATCGTTCGGATCTACTTCATTTCCAAAAGGAGATGAAGGCCAGTATGGGCGCATAGGATCAATTTTGGTTAGTAAGCCCGGTATTATTCTGTGATAAATTTTGTGCCCCGGCAGCTTTCCAATATCTTTATTTTGTTTCTGGTACCACAACCATTCACATTCATTGTTTCCGCACCATAGAGCAATTGATGGGTGATACTGTAATCTCTCAACATTTTGTATTATTTCACATTTTACATTTTCTATAAACTCATCGTGTTCCGGATATGAACCACAGGCAAACATAAAATCCTGCCAAACAAGTAAGCCAAGTTCATCACACATTTCATAGAAGATATCCTGCTCATAAATACCACCTCCCCAAACTCTTATCATATTACAATTAGCTTTTTTTGCCAGTACGAGTAATTTAAAATACTTTTCCCGGGATATTCGTGTAAGAAATGAATCGGCAGGGATCCAGTTAACTCCTCTTATAAATATTTTTTTATTATTTATTAAAAATTTAAAAACATTTTTTTCATTTTCTTTTAATAACAATTCAACAGTTCTAATACCAACCTTTCTTGTTTCTAAATCGATTAGCTTCTCATTTACGTCTAATAACTTAGCAGTTAATTTGTAAAGCGGTTGTTCACCCAGGCAACAGGGCCACCATAGTTCCGGGTTATCTATTTTCAATTTTAATTTATTCGTTTCAATTACATTCGTATTTATCTTTTTCGCTATTACCCGATCATTAAGTGATAAAGTGATTTCTAATAGATGACTCGATTTTTTAGTGTCTTCAATTACACTAATAACTTCAATTTCTGCCTTCCCCTCCGAAATTTCTAGAGTGTTGAACTTCAAAGACTTAATAGACGCATTAGCTTTTTGCAGGAGATAAAGGGGTTTCCACATACCCATTGTAGGGAAAGAAGGTCCCCAATCCCAGCCAAAGGAATACTGAGCTTTTCGAATGTAAATTCTTTCGGGGTTTACTTCAGCGTACAGTTTACCATGTTTTTCTTCCAGTGACTTGGCATACTTTATAGGTGAAGTGAACTTAATTTCAAGCTCATTATTCTTTTTTGCCAATTTTGAAGTGATATCTATTTCATACATTCTGAACATATTATTAAACTTTCCTATCGGTTCTTTATTAAGCCATGCCTCAACAACAGTATCTAAACATTCAAAAACTATTATGACAGGAGAACTCTTCTCAAATTCATCCGGGTAATCAAAAGATGTTTTGTATAACCAATCATAATTACTAATCCATTGTAAATTAAGCTCGTTATCTTCGAAAAAAGGATCTTCAATTAATCCTAAATTCAGTAAATCAGTATGAATAGTACCGGGAACTTTACAGTTCATCCATCCTTTGAATTTATCGTAACCCTCGGTGTTATCATCAATTTTAAAAAACCAATTATCGGATAACTCAAATTTTTTCTTCATTATTAGAAATTATTTCCCCTTCCTTCCAAAAGTTTATTAAGTGTGTGGATTGCAATTTGGTTTTGCTCTAAAGTTAACAGCGTAAGCAAAGCTTCAATTGTAGATTCAGCGCCTGAGTTTTTATTGATCGCATTTTGTGAATTAATTCCATCATAACAAATTCCCGACGAGGGAAAATACATTTGTGCTTCTGCTAAATTATTTCCGAAAAACCAAGTTGCTATTTCTCCAGCCATACTTGCGTAAGAAGAATCTTTGGTAATATTGTATGCTTCTATACAGGCATATACCATAACCCTGAAGTTATAAGCAATCTGTGAATATTGTTTT
>JAZGGS010000274.1:0-7187 GCA_036480595.1 Ignavibacteriaceae bacterium | reverse complement strand
GGATGATATAGGTGAAAGAAAAATTTGATAATTCGGGTGTTAGAGAATTAGAGATACTAGAGAAAATAGAAAATGACGGGCATCTAACCCAGAGGGATTTGTCCAGAGAAGTTGGTATAGCATTGGGCTTGGTGAATCATCTCTTGAAAAAGATGGTTAAAAAAGGCTGGGTTAAGATAAAGAATGTGGATGCTAGGAGAATAAGGTATCTAATTACCCCAGAAGGTGCCAGGGAGAAAACAAGTTTATTGTACAAAAGGGTTGAAAGTACAATCCATTTTTACTTAGAGGCAAAAAAGGTAATCAAGGAAAAGGTAGACCAGCTTAAAAATGATGGTGTGAAAAGTGTTTCAATATACGGAATAAATCATATAGCAGAGGTTTTATTTATAGTACTGAAGGAACTGGGATTGAGACTGGACTGTGTGGTGGACAATGATAAGAAAGGGAAAGAGTGGTTTGGTTATAAGGTAATTGATATGGATGAGTTTTTTAAGTCTAACACCAGCGTATTAATCCTTGCCTCTTTTAATAAGGATGAAATAGAGAATTTTTGTAAAGAACAAGAAAAAGTTAAAGTTGTTGCTCTTAGGGAATAGAGTGAAAAAAGCATAGTTCTTTCTCTCCAGAATAAGTACCAGCCCGATACTAATTCTGGTGGGTCGGGCTGGTTGATTCACAAGCAGCCTTTAAACATAATCAGCATACTTAGATATTTGATGTAAGCACTTAATAATTGTGATGTTATGCACATTTCTGCGTGTAACTGAGAAGGGATTGGTCTGTGCTGAGACTATCTGTTTTAAGATAATATGTATTGCAGGGAGTGGCTTGACTAAAAATGGAAGGGAAAGTTAGAAGAAGTTTAAAATGAAAAAAAATATCGCAGTAGTAGGCGCTGGCTATTGGGGTAAGAATCTTGTTCGAGTCTTCTATGAACTGGGTGCCCTTAATACTATATGTGATGTGGATAAGGAACTGGGCAGTAAATATAAATTACAGTTTCAAAATATAAAATTTATCGATTCATTTAAACATTTACTCAGTGATTCCTCACTTAAGGCAGTGGTCATTGCAATCCTGGACGGGTAGAAGGATGGATGTGTGAATGCGGTGTGAAACTTAGCTTTGATAAGCAAGGGGCTAGCAGATGTAAAACATGTACACTAGTTTATGAGAAGATAAACAAAGTCACTGTTAGAAATAAAGGGGGTACAGTACAGTAGCGATACAAACAATGAAATATTTAGCTGAATACCATGAATATTTTAAGGAATTTTTCTTTTCTCACAGCTGCCCAAATAGTTGAAAAACTGATTACATTAGTCCTTGTTATAGTCCTTGCCAGATATCTAGGTACAGAAGGGTATGGGATATATGCTCTTGCTTTGTCCTTTATCGGACTTTTTGGTCAGCTATTCGATGGAGGATTAAATTGCTTGTTAATGAGGGAGACAGCTCGGGGAATAGTTGATAGACAGCAATTATTAGGGCAAGTTCTTGCAGGAAAACTTATTATAGGGGTTGTTGTTACAGGGGGAGGGGGCTTTTTAGGGGCGTTTGTGATAGAAAGGTTAAAAAAACTGAATTGCAAAAATATATTTATTCCTAGGAGCCAGGACTATAACCTTATAGACATGGACGCTGTTAAAAGAGTCTATAAGGATGCTAATCCGGATATTGTTATTCATTTGGCTGCAAGTGTAGGAGGAATTGGGGCGAATAGGAAAAACCCCGGTAAATTTTTTTATGACAATCTAATGATGGGCGTACAGATGATGGAGCAAGGAAGGTTGTTTGGCATAGAAAAGTTTGTTACAATAGCTACCATCTGTTCATATCCCAAATTCACTCCGGTGCCATTTAAAGAAGAAGAGCTGTGGAACGGTTATCCAGAAGAAACAAATGCACCTTATGGGATGGCTAAAAAGATACTTCTTGTACAATCACAAGCTTATCGCCAACAGTATGGCTTTACTTCCTGTTGTCTTTTTCCCGTTAATCTTTATGGCCTGGGAGACAATTTTGACCCTGAATCTTCTCACGTTATTCCTGCGCTTATCAAAAAATGTATTGACGCTAAATTTGAGAATAATAAAGAAATAGTAGTTTGGGGTGACGGTACACCCACCCGTGAGTTTCTTTATGTTGAGGATGCTGCTGAAGGAATTTTGTTGGCTGCTGAAAGGTATAATAGTAGCGAGCCCGTAAATATTGGAGCTGGTTTTGAGATAAGTATAAAAAAACTTGTTGAACTTATAGCTAGTTTGTGTGAATTCAAAGGAAGTATCATTTGGGATACTTTCAAACCAAATGGTCAACCACGGAGAATGCTTGATACAGCCAGAGCAGAAGAGGAATTCGGATTTAAGGCAGGCACTTCATTCAAAGAGGGTTTAAAGAAGACAATTGACTGGTATCTCCAAAATAGGTGTGCTAACGAGTATATTAAACCCCCCACTTTTTAAACTATGTATATTAAAACGGACCTACGTATTTTGAGTACTATATTTTCATTCAATATTTTTTATTTTGTACCCTTTCTAAGATTTTCGAATCCTCATAATACAATTGCATTAATAAAGGAGAGAAGTTTATGGAAGTTGTAATCCTTTGCGGTGGTCTCGGTACGCGTCTTCGTGAAGAAACAGAATTTAGACCTAAACCGATGGTTAATATAGGTTCTCGCCGTATCCTCTGGCATATTATCAAATATTATTCGCAGTTTGGATATAAGGATTTTGTGCTTGTTAGTTGAATCTAGGATATTTATTACAATCTGTATTAGAATTTATAAGTAGCATTCGGATGGAAATATCTGTAATAACACCAACATACAATTCGGGAAAAACAATTGATCAAAATGTACAGTCGTTACTTGATCAAAATTACAAGAATTTTGAGCAGATTATAATTGATAATTTAAGTGAAGATGACACTCTGAAAAAAATAGAACAACTTTATAAAAATGCAGGTAATATTGATAAGCTGAGAATAATAAGTGAAAAAGATAATGGGATTGCCGATGCATTTAATAAAGGAATAAAGACAGCTAATGGTGAAGTTATTGGGATATTGAACAGCGACGATAAGTACTATGATGAATCGGTGTTGGAAAAAGTAACGAATTGTTTTAAAGATAAGAATGTATTGTTTGTACACGGTAATATTTATTTTGATGATCCGCTTTACGGTTCGAATATCAGGAAACCGCTTTTGTGCCCGGTTACAAAGGCAATGCCTTATAATCATCCTACAATGTTTTTTAGAAAAGCGGTTTACACGCAGCACGGTTATTTTGATAACAATTATAAATTTGGAATGGATTTTGAATTTATCTGTCGTCTTTTTAAATCAATTATTGATTTTACCAGTAAAGGGAATTATTTAGATGGTGAGCCGCTTGTTACCATGGTTGCCGGAGGAGCTTCCTGGAAAAATGAATTGGATTCGATTGAAGAAACAAGAAAGGCATTAAAGAAATATAACTATTGGAATTTTGATGCAAAGAAAAATTACCTTTTAAGGAAGTTACGTACAAAATTAAAACACTGGTTATTAGTAATTAAAATGGAAAGTGTTGTTAGCCTGTGGCGCAAGCGAAAGTGGGAAAATTAATCTGCTAAAAAAGATGATGGCTTTTAATCAGATATGTAAGAATTTCCCAAATGTTGAGAATATCAAATTCATATCCGAAAGCGAAGTTGATCCTTCCAGGAAAACTTTTCTTCTGAATGATATTATAATTAAATCACGAAAACTTGATGATGACAGAAGCACCCACTTACGCCATAATGATCTTAAAGAGGAGTACGAGATACTTAAACTAAGTGAAGCAGTAAAAGGTATTCCTAAGGCGCTTTATTACAATAAAAATGAATTATATGAACTGCTCCTCTTAAGTTATTTACCCGGAGTACAGCTTCGTAACCTACAGCTTTCTTTTCTTCAGTCAGTTAAGGTTATACTCCAGCTGTCAAAAATTTTGGTAAGATTATCTGTTAAAGGAATTTGTCATAATGATGTTACACCACAAAACGCTCTTCTTACGAAAAAAAATAATGTTTCATTAGTTGATTTTGACCAAGCGGTAAGAACAACAATTGTTGAGGCGTTTGCCGGGAATGTTTTTGGGATTAAAAGAGGAGAATCGAAAGTGAGTTACGGACTTAACACAATTTTAAAAGATTATTTAAGAAAACATTTCCCCAATGTTTTTTACTCTTTAAAAAGATTGTTGGGCAGAAAACCTGAATTTGAAAAACATGAACTGCCAACGATCAATGATAATGCAGATCCCAAACTAAAAAAATTACTCGATGCCTGGAAACTGGCACAAAAATCAAATGCAAGCGCACCAGCATTACCGTTAGCATACTATGCAATAGATTTTGAGGAATATCACTTTCCGGGAGAAAGGCCCTGGAATGAAAGATGGAACAGGTTTGAAAGTATAACCGATTACTCAGGAAAAACTATTTTAGAACTTGGATGCAACATGGGCTTGCTCTCAATTCATTTATTAAAAGAAGCACGTGCTGCAAAATGTATTGGAGTTGATCATGATAAAAAAATATTGGAATCAGCTAAATTAATAAGTGAAGTATTCGGAGTGGACCCGGTGTTCATGCAAATAAATTTTGATTCTAATAAAAATTGGGAAAGTGAACTTTTATCCCATAATATCAATATTGTTTTTGCACTTAACGTGCTTAACTGGGTAAATGACAAGGATAGGTTATTAAAATTCTTATCTAACTTTCCGGAAGTAATTTTTGAAGGACACGATACCACTGAAGTTGAACGAAAACGTTTTGGGCAAATTGGATTTAATACAATTGAGGAGATTGGTTACAGCGAAAGAGAGCGGATAATTTTGAGATGCAGGAAGTGAATAAATGAGTGGTAATGATGAGGAAAAAAGAAGATCGGAGAATGCTAAACGTGATCTGAAATTATCAGTTTTAACCGGTCCCTTAACGTTTATTGTTCCGGTTCTCTCATACCTGTTTTTATACCCGATTATTCTTTCCCGTTCAAACCTGGGAGTTTTAGGTATCTGGTCTTTATATGTAACCACAGTATCATTCTTCACAGTAGCTGATATTGGATTCAGCCAGCATTTAATAAGAGAAGCCGGGGTTGATCGCGAAGAAGAAATTCTGATAAAATTAAAAAAAGAGCTGCTTGCGGCTAAGAGATTTTACCTGCTGCTTGGTGTAGGCGGGATAGGAATTGTTTTTTTATTAAAAAATTTTTTGTTCACTTCTACGGAAAATGTTTATTCATCATCTGCTTTATTTTATTCAGCACTAATTCTTGTTATCGGTACCATACTGCAATTAATATCTTCACTTGATGCTGCAATACTATCTGCCCGTGCAGATAATTATTTTGTAAAGTTAGTAAGAAGTGTTTCCCCGGTTTTTACTTACGGCGTTGCAATAATTGGTGCGTTGATTTATTTACCAATCGAAGGTTTTGCTGTTGGCGTCCTTTTAGCAAATTCTTTCCTGCTTTTTGTTTATTATATAAGAATTAAAAAGAAACATACTACCTGGAGCAAAATAAATGTTACCTTAACTCTTAAAGAAACATCTGCAAGGTTAAAAGGACTTTTTAAACAAGGATGGCAATTATACAGTGTTTCGCTTGGAATGTTTTTACGGCAGCCGGTAATACGGTATGTTATTGTTCTTATTTTGGGACTGCCTGCTGTTGGTATTTTTGATATTGCAATGAGGGTTACAACAACTTCCAGAGATGTAATAACTTCCGGGTTTGCCTCACTCTACCCGACATTTTCTTATTATTACAGGAATAAAGAACGGGATAAGTTAATTGAAATAATTACTATTTCCCTGATGCTTCTAATTCCAGTTGGCGCTGTTTCGTGTGTGATTTTGGTTTTCTTTTCAGAGCTCATTTATAGTATATGGCTTGGAGATTTTCCGGTTGGAATTATATCAGCCACAATCATCTTAGTTGTATGGCAGTTTATCACAATAATGAATGTCCCTTTCTGGTATTTGCTCCAGGCATCTCACCACGAAAAAATTGCGGCAATTGCTATCTGGGTACATACAGTTTCAGTTCTGCTCCTAATTCCGCTGGCTTTTACAGGAATTAATGTTTCTCTAGATCAACTGCTTATCTACTGGACTATAACTTCCCTGTTAACACAGGTTTTTATCTACTTTTTTGCAGAATCTAAACTTTCCATGTTCTGGATTGTTTTTAAAAACAGACAGTTGATAATAGTTTTTTTTACCAGCATATTATTTTTTGCTGCAATCCTCCTTGCCGGTTCGGTAATATCATTTAAGGCTGCGGAGCTATTGATCCCGGCACTGGTTATGACAGCTCTGTTCGTCCTTTCACTTTTACCTTTTTACATTCCAATTCTTAAAAGGAGCTTTGCATTGAAAAATATAAAGCTTGGTGAATAAAGCGGCTTTGCGTGTAGGTGTAGACAAAGAAAAGAGCAAAAGGGATTATGGTAAAATTGTTTTAATAGGAAAGGGTAACGATGATATTGATTTCCATAATATACATGAACGGTTAAATTTTAATTATTTAAATACTATTGGTAAACTCAGTATAAGGAAACTTGCTGCGCTATTAGAGAGGTGTACAGTACTAATAAGTTGTGATTCTGGTCCTGTCCATGTTGCGACGGCAGTTGGAACACCCTGTATTGTTCTTTTTAGTGGTACAAATAATTTGAAGCAATGGGGACCTTTTAATAATAATGTCAATAGGGTGATATATAAAGATGTAGAGTGTTCACCCTGTGAAATGAGAATATGTCCCCGGAATACTCATTTATGTATGGATCAGATAAAGCTAGAAGATGTTTTACTCGAGTTAGATATATTATCTGAAAGAGTTAAAAATATAGTTAAATGAGAATTGCAATTGATGCACGTATGATAGGCCCATTTATGCATGGAATATCCAGGTATGCTTATAATTTAATAAAGGGCCTGTCCGATGTTGATAAAAAAAACAATTATGTGTTGTTGTCAAACAATAATTATTTAGAGGAATTTGTGTCATCCCGTGAAAACTTTTCTCTAAGAATAACAAAATCAAGATTATATGGCCTTGTGGAACAGATTTTAATTCCCAGGATATTGAGACGCGAAAGAATAGACATCTTTCACTCTCCATCATTTTATGGTCCG
>JAZGGS010000273.1:0-12504 GCA_036480595.1 Ignavibacteriaceae bacterium | reverse complement strand
GTTTTTATTGTTCTTTTAGATCTTCTGCTTCTGTGGAAAGTAATTGCAAAACGATGTGCTTCATCCCTTATTTTTTGTAGTAATTTTAAACCGGATGAGGTTTTTGGAATAGATTCCGGCTCATGTTTACCGGGGAAGAAGACTTCTTCGAGTCTTTTTGCAAGACCGATAATATTGTACTGTTTTACCCCGAGAAAATTTAAAACTTCTACAGAACTTGATAACTGTCCTTTCCCACCATCAACAATAATTAAATCGGGAAGTGAATCTCCACTTTCCAGTACACGTGTGTATCTTCGGTTAATCACTTCGCGCATACTCGCAAAGTCATCCGGTCCTTCAACTTCTTTTATAATGAACTTTTTGTATTCACTTTTTTTCGGTTTCCCATCAATAAAAACAACCATACCTGCAACTGCATCGGCGCCCTGTATGTTGGAGTTATCGAAGCACTCAATTCTACGTGGAAGTTTTTTTAATCTCAAATCTCTCTGCAAAGCTGAAAGAGCATAAGGAACATTTCCTTCCTTTTTCATTTTCTGCAGTTGAATTTCTTTAAGCTGAAGCATTGCGTTCGTTCCGCACATCTTAACAAGTGATTTTAATTCTCCGCGCTTTGGTATAATAAACTTTACTCTTCTATCAGCTCTTAAATTCAACCACGCTTCTAAAACTTCTAAATCGGATGGTTCAGTTTCTAAAAGAATTTCTTTTGGAATCTCGGTATGCTCACCGTAATAAAATTTAATTGCCGAGTTACAAATTTCACTAGTTTCCTCGCCCCCTTTTAATCCAAGTTTTAACTGTTTTTTGCCTACGAGTTTCCCGTTCCTAATATTAAATATCGAACAGGCAGAATCTTTATCTTCATAAGCTAATGAAATAACATCGCGGTCTTCAAAATCGTTGCTTACTATTTTTTGCTTGCTTGATATAGCTTTTAGCTGATCGAGTTTATCTCTTATCTCAGCCGCTTTTTCATAATTCATTTTTCCCGAAGCTGAATTCATTTTAACTTCAAGTTCTTTTATAAGCTCATCGGTTTTTCCGCGGATAACCTTTACAACTTCGTCAACCATATCACCGTATTCTTTTTCGGAAACCAATCCTTCACAGGGTCCGTCGCATTTTTTTATATGATAATCAAGGCACAACTTATATTTTTTATTTGCAATCGATTCATCGTTTATATCATACTTGCAGCTTCTTATTCTGAATATTTCGTTAACCATTCTTAAAGCTGCTTTCATACTTGTAACGCTAGTATAAGGTCCAAAATATTTTGAACCATCCTTTATCACTCTTCTTGTTGAATAGACTCGCGGGTAAGGTTCGTTTGTAACTTTAATAAACGGGAATGATTTATCATCCTTCAGATCTACATTGTACCTTGGTTTTAATTCCTTTATTAAGTTGTTTTCTAGAACAAGGGCCTCAACTTCCGTATCGGTAACAACTAATTCAAAATCGTATATCTTTTTTCTTAAAGCTTCGGTTTTTGCATTACCAGGTTTTGAATGAAAATAACTTCGTACACGGTTTTTTAAATTTCGTGCTTTGCCCACATAAAGAACTTTTCCTTTATCATTAAGGAACTGGTAAACTCCCGGCTTTACCGGCAGGTTTTTTAATTTATTTTCTAATGATGAATTCATTTAATATTTTATGAAGAATTGCAATAATACGCTGCAAGGAAAGTCATAAAAAAAAAGGAAGATGTCAAGTATAAATATTAAGAAGCAGAACAATGTGATTTAAGGTAGATTAAATATTATTCTTTCCTAATCATTCAGGAAGGATTTCATTCTTACCGATAACAACAATTCCGGTTTCGGAAACGGTAAATTTCTTTTTATCACCTTCTAGATCAAAACCTATTTCGTAACTTTCCGGCACGTTCACATTCTTATCAATAATTGCTCTTCTAATCCGTGTATGCCTTCCAATGTTACAGTTGTTCATAATTATAGAATCGGTAACATAAGAAAAACTGTTTATCCTAACGTTTGGTCCAATTAAAGATCGTTCAACCAGACCACCCGAAACGATTGAACCATCACAAATAAGCGAGTTAAGTCCACGTCCTACTCTTTCACCTTCGTGCGAAACTGTTTTAGCAGGAGGAAACTGGTACTGGTAAGTGCGCATAGGCCAGTTGGAATCGTAAAGATTAAATTCCGGTGTTACATTAAGAAGATCAATACTCGCGTCATAGTAGCTGTCCAATGTTCCAATATCTTTCCAGTATGGCTGCGATTTTTTATTTTCATCAATAAACTTATAAGCAAAAACATCATGATTCTGCTTAACCATATAAGGTATTATATCATGTCCAAAGTCATTATTCTCAATTTTTTCACTCTCCATTTGTCTGAAGATTTCTGTAAGCACTTTAGCATTAAAAACATAAATACCCATATTTACAAAAGAGTATCCCTTCTTGTCGGGTATTTCAGTCGGCTTACCCGGCTTTTCTACAAAAGACTGAACGCGGTAATTCTTATCCACTCCAACAATTCCAAACCTGGCAGCTTCATCTTTTGGTACTTCAATACAGGCAATAGAAAGGTCAGCGTTTGTGTCTACGTGGAATTGCAAAAGTTTCAGGTAATCCATTTTATAAATATGATCACCGCCAAGTATAAGCACACGCTTTGTTTTCTTTTCGGATGAAAATAAATTTTTATTCTGGTAGATGGCATTTGCAGTACCAAGGTACCAGTCGTTGTTCATTTTTCGCTGAGGTGGAACCGAGTAAATAAATTCGCCAAGCTCCGGATTAAAAATACTCCACGCTTCAAGAAGATGCTGATTCAAAGAATCTGATTTATATTGTGTAAGCACATAAATTCTTCGTAACCCGGAGTTAAGGCAATTCGAAAGGGAAAAATCTATAATCCTGTACTTTCCTCCGAAAGGAACAGAAGGTTTGCTTCGTACTTTGGTAAGTGGGAACAATCTTTCGCCCTCTCCACCCGCCAACAGCATACTTAATGTATCTCTTAATATAGAAGAACCGGGAAAAGGCATCGAACACTCCAATTATTTTAATATAAAAGATATATAAATATGATTTGATTGGCAATTAAAGAAATTGTTAATATTAAACCATCAATTAATTTTTTTATCTTAAAAACTTATGACTTCAACAGGAACTTTAAAAAAAATTATCTTCTCTGCAGTAATTGTTACTTCGGTATTTTTCTTCCAGGCTACCAGCCAAAACATTGTAGCAGTTGAAAATAATCCTAAACTTGTCAAGGAAAACAAGCAAACTTATTGTGCACATATTCTTAATTATGTTGCACAGGTAGATTATGATTACATTTCGGAAAATCAACGGAAAATAGATATTCTCCATTACGATCTTTCGTTTGATCTTTACCCGGAAGAGAAGAGATTTGAAGCATTGGCTATTATTAAAGGGAAGGTTATAGATGAAAATCTGGAAGTTATAGAATTGAATTTTTATGATAATTTTAATATTACAGAAGTAAAGCTTAATAATATTAAAACGGATTTTATTTGCGAAGGGACGAAGTTTACTCTGCCCATTAAGGAATTTAGTATAGATACTTTCGTCTTAAAAGTTAGTTATAATGGCACTCCAAAGAAGGCAGGACTTTCCGGTTTCGTATTCGGGAGGAAAAACGGGAATTCATTTATTTATAATTTAAGTGAACCAAATTATGCTTCAACATGGTTCCCATGTAACGATTTTCCAGCTGATAAAGCTTTGCTTGATATGAAAATAACAAACGATTCTTTAAATGTTTCTGTATCAAACGGAAACCTGGTTGCTGTGAAAGCCAACGGCAGCCGGAAAACATATCATTGGAAAACTATCTACCCGATCTCAACTTATCTTATTGCTATTTATTCATCGGATTACGAAACATTCTCGGATGAATATATTTCTCTTGATGGAACAGAAACACTCTCTCTTCAGTATTATGTTTCACAGGAAAGATTGGAAGATGCAAAAATCGATTTTGCGGAGCACCCTGAATATATGAAATTTTTTGCAAAAACGTTTGGAGAGTACCCATTTATGTATGAGAAGTATGGTATTGCGGAGTTTTTGTGGCAGGCGGGAGCAATGGAGCATCAAACAATTACAGGTGTTGCTTCAAATCTTATTACCGGAAGTAACTTCTTTGATGATGTTTTGATTCACGAATTAGCACATCATTGGTGGGGTAATGCGGTTGGACCTAAGTCCTGGAAAGATATATGGTTAAATGAAGGTTTTTCAACCTATTCTGAAGCACTGTATTATGAATTTAAGTCAGGGAAAAGCGCTTTGCAATCTACGATGATAAGCAAATACAGGAATGATTTCCCGGTAACATTATCTTCCCCAGGATCTTTTTTGTTTACAAGTACAGTTTACAATAAGGGAGCATGGGTGCTGCATATGCTTCGAAGGGAAACAGGGGACTCTCTTTTCTTCAAGATTTTAAAAGATTACTTCAAAGAGTATAAGTATAAGAATGCTTCTACTAAAGATTTCCAGGAAATTTGTGAGCAGATATTAGGAAAAAATTTAGATAAGTTTTTCGATCAGTGGATAAATGGAGAAGGAGAAATTGAACTAGAGTATGAATGGGAATCAGAAAAAGAGGGAGATGTGTATGAAAATAGTTTCTTTTTATACCAGGTGCAGAAAGAATATGATACGTATAATTTTCCGCTTGAAGTATTAATACAAATGGAAAATGGTGAGGAGATGAGATATCTTTTTGACATTAAATCCCGGGAGACGCAGATAGAAATAAAGACAGATGATAAAATGAAATTTGTAATTTTAGATCCGGATAACTGGCTATTAATGAGTGCCCGGGAACTTTAGCAGAGATTTATTATATTTTATTTCAGACAGTATATCATTACTTTTAATAAATAGTTACAATTTTTATTGGAATGTGTGAGTAAGCAGTATTTATTTATTTCAGATATCCACCTTGGATTGCAGTCGAAGGAAGTTGAAGAGGAAAAAGAGAAACTCCTTGTAAAGTTCCTTGAATATGCTGAATCTAATTGTGATGAACTTTTTATTGTAGGCGATCTTTTTGATTATTGGTTTGAGTATAAAAGAGTCTATCAAAAAGGATATTTCAGAACATTAACTGCTCTGAAAAACCTTACGGATAACGGAATAAAAGTTCATTATTTTATCGGCAATCACGATTTTTTGCACCGCGACTTTTTTGAAAAAGAAATTGGTACTATAATGCATTTTAATGCCGTTAACTTTTCACTAAACGGAAAGAAATTTCTTATAGGTCATGGCGATGGTATGGTTGAAAATGATTCTGGGTATAATATTTTAAAATGGATTTTAAGAAACAAGGTTACGCAGTGGATGTATTCCATGCTGCACCCGGATTTTGGAATTTGGCTGGCAAGCCGCACCAGTAAATCGAGCAGGGAATACACAGCAAAAAAAGATTACGGCGAAGTTGACGGATTATTTGAAACAGCTAAGAAAAAAATCGATCAAGGTTCCGATTATGTGATATTTGGACATCTGCACAAAAAAGTGTTTGCAAATTATAACAACGGCAGTTATATAAATCTTGGTTCATGGCTTGATGAACCATTTTATGGAATTTTTAACCACGAAGGATTTAAAATAATAAACTGGGGTTAATGTTAGTAAGGAAAATATTTCTGAACCTGAGTACAATAAATATTTTAATGATCCAATGCATAGGAACAAAAAAGTAAAAAAAATGCGAAAGGGGAAAAAATCAAAGTGGATTATAATCCCGGGTATTTTGATTGCTCTCCTGGTTTTATTTAGTATATATATTTTTAGCGGAGTTCCATCTCTAGAGGAATTGGAAAATCCGCGTCCTAATCTTGCAAGTAAAGTTTACACTGCTGACGGCGAATTGCTAGGGCAGTTTTTTATTGAGAACAGGATTGAGACTGACCTGGACAGTTTACCACCGCACCTTATTAATGCACTTATTGCTACCGAAGACAGGAAGTTTTTTGATCACTGGGGAGTGAACCTGCCAAGATTTTTTAAAGCGATGATAAAAAATATTGTAACTTTTTCACGCGAAGGTGCAAGTACTATTACACAGCAATTGGCAAAAAACCTATATGAACTTAAAACTTTAGAGGAAAATGAGATTGATGTAGGTGTTAGAAAAATCAGGGAGTGGATATCTGCAATTCAAATAGAAAAAAGATTTACAAAGAAAGAAATACTTGAATTATATCTGAATGTATCATACTTCGGTAAAAGTGCTTATGGCATTGAGGCAGGTGCGCAGGTCTATTTTAATAAAAAAGCGAGTGAACTAACTTTACCTGAGTCTGCAGTATTTGTTGCACTATTAAAATCACCCAGAAATTACGATCCGGTTTCTAATTATGATATTGCAATTGGCAGGAGGAATCTTGTAATGCATAATATGGTTGTTACAGGTATGCTTGATGAACAGGAATATGAGAAGCTGAAGGAAAAACCGATTGTACTTAATGCGGAAAGTATGAGTTTGTTAAAAGCCGATGCACCTCATTTTTTGGAATATTTAAGGCAGCAGCTTTCCGATTTAGCGGATGAATATGATTATGATCTTTACCGTGATGGATTAAATATCTATACTACTTTAAACCTGGAGATGCAAAAGATAGCGAACACCGTTACAGCAAAACATATTGAAGAATACCAAAAGCTGTTTAATGAAAAATGGAAATGGAGCAGGAATAAAGATCTGCTGGCAAGCTTAATCGATAAAGCAGTTAAAGAATCGAGGCTTTACAGGAATGCAGAAACAGCGGATGAAAAGGCGATGGTATATAACCGTTTAAAAAACAATGAAGCATTCGTAGATTCTGTTAAAGCGATTGCCACTACGGTTGAAGTAGGGTTTGTGGTTATCGATCCGAAAACCGGCTACATTGAAGCGTTAATTGGCGGAGAGAACCAGGAATTCGGCAGGGGCTTAAATCATGTAACCGGAATTAAACGACAACCGGGCTCTTCATTTAAACCTTTTGTTTACACTACTGCAATAGAAAACGGTTACTTCCCTGCGTATACTCTTCTTAACCAAAAGTTTGATTACAACACCTGGTCTCCTTCAAATTCTGATGGAGAGTACAACGGTTATGAAACCCTTAGATTGGGTTTGGCAAAATCGTTAAATGTGATTACAGGAAGAATGACCATTAGCGAAATAGCTCCGCCTAACCAGGTTGTTAAAATTGCACAGAGGATGGGAATAAAATCACATCTCGATCCTTTCCCATCAATTGCACTTGGCACTTCGGAGATAACCCCGCTGGAAATCACTTCAGCCTTTGGTACTTTTGTTAACGGGGGTGTACATACCGAACCGATTTCAATTCTGAAAATTGAAGATAAAAACGGGATAATTATTGAACAGTTTGTGCCGGAAGTTGTGCAGGCAATATCTTCGGAAACAGCTTCAATAATTGTAGATATGATGAAGGATGTTGTTGCTTATGGAACCGGTGCAGATGTGCGTCGTTATTTTCAATATCCTGCTGCCGGTAAAACCGGAACTACGCAGGATTATTCCGATGCCTGGTTTGTTGGTTATACACCGAATCTTGTTGGTGGTGTTTGGGTTGGCTTTGATGATCACAGGGTGAAGTTTACCGACTGGTATGGGCAGGGTGCTAAGGCATCACTCCCTATCTGGGCAATGTTTATGGAGGAAGCTTACAAAAATCTTAACATCCCTGTAGAGTATTTTGAGTTAGCAGAAGGTATTGAAACAGCTATGTTCTGTAAAGAAACCATTGATCTTGGCGATTCCAGGATAGCCAGTGAGTATTGTTTGGAAACTGTTGAAGATATTGTTAAAATGAATCAAATTCCTCCTGTGTGTCAAATCCATACTGATTATAACAGGATTATTAGAGAAAACAATAGGGGGGATAGCGATTGGTGATAGGAATATAGAATTTAGAATTATATTTTGCATTCCAAATTTATTTTGCCTGGATGGTGAAATTAGTAGACACGCCAGGTTCAGGGTTCTGCCTACCTAACAAATCCTTTCATTTTACTTCGTAATCGCACTTCATAATACCCTATTTAGGCCACTTTGTTTGCAAAACGATTGCAATCACAGGAGGTTGATATGTATCTCGTCAAGCGAAACAAATATTATCACATCTATTACAGGGATGCAGCAGGTAAGCTGAAAACTGTCAGCACTAAGAAAAGATAATCCAGTTGCTAAGATCAAGAAGAAAAAAATTCCTAAGAATCATCCTGTATTTATAACTGAAGAAGAATTTAACAGGCTAATAGAATTGGAACATAACCAACTAGCTAAATCTGTTTACATACTCGCATTTTATACTGGATGTAGAATTAGCGAACTATTGAATATAAGATGGAAAGATATTGATATTGCTAATAATAAAATCGCCATAAAAAACCAT
The DNA here is from genome assembly GCA_036480595.1 of Ignavibacteriaceae bacterium. Lineage (GTDB taxonomy): Bacteria > Bacteroidota > Ignavibacteria > Ignavibacteriales > Ignavibacteriaceae > JAZGGS01. The sequence continues at coordinate 4,068 of JAZGGS010000273.1, read as the reverse complement.
TTGTGCCATACAACTAAATCAAAATTACAAAGAGATATTCCTATTTATCGCAGGGCAAAGGAAGTAATTGAAAACTTACCCAGCTCGCTTACGTGCTTCACTTCCATTATGATCCTTCACATATTCCTGGCAGAATCTTTCGCGTCGTAGATTTTTTAATTTCATAATGCCTAATTAGAAAAATAATAACAAATTCAAATATTTTTTTTCCTTCCCTATTATGGAGGACCGACTTCATCAACATTTATCCGCCGATCCGCCGCGGCGGATTAACGAAGAAGGACCATCTTCTTAGTTTCTACAAAACTTCCTGCACGCCCCGGCGCGTAAACTTGTAGTCTGTAGAAATAGACTCCGCTAGATAACTCACTTGCATTAAACTCAACTTCATAATTGCCGGGTGGTTTTTCTTCATCTAAAAATACACGCAGCTGCTCGCCTATAACGTTGTATAGCATAAGAGAAATATTGGATTTTATCGGTATGCTGAATTTTATAATTGTTACCGGATTAAACGGATTCGGGTAGTTTTGATGAAGTATAAATTCTTCTGGAATAGACGCAACATCATTCGATTCATCTTCAACGCCAACAATCTCACCTAAAGTTATCAATCCTGCTGTAATGTTTTGTTCAGCTTCTACCTGATTCATATAGTATAATGGAAAATCGAAAACAATAATCCTTGTGCTGATGCTTAGGTGCTGTAAGGAAACCGGTAAATCATGAAACGGTGAGGGGGGTTGCTGAGAAGACCGATATGAATGAAGTAACTGAGTGTTTGAACCGCCTGTTACAGAGTGAAATACCTCCATAGCAATAAGATCACCGCCGAAGGTTGGTATCTTTACTGAATCTACCATGATTGAGAAATAACCGGATGCAAGTGTATTGGCTCCTTTAAAATCATTGCTGGATGCCACTTCAGAGGAGTCTATCTGCATATAATTATAAATAAAATTGCCAGGTTGGAATGATTTAACGGCAGCGTTATCCTCAGAAACATTTTCAATCAGTTTCCAGCCGGATAACAAAAGCTGCCCGCCATTCTGAAGGTATTTTCTAAGCGCTGTTGTATCTTCTGCGATTTTATGTTCGGGAAATCTAGTATCGCTGTGGAGCACAATGGTTGAGTATATTCCCATATCTGCATCAGAGATAAGTTTGTTCTGCAAAAGACTATCTGCAACATCCCACTCGTCAGTTACATTAAAATGGCCAAGAATACTTGTATAAAAGTCATCCACTGCTTCATCAGTCGGAAAAATGGGATTAATGCCATTCCCATCTCTGCTTGCATCCATAATAAGTATTCCGGAATCGTGAGTTGCCAGGCGCCCGCGTTTAACAGCCGAAGGATCACTCAAATTATTATTTACATCTCTTGCCTGTATTGAATATAAATAGTAGATGTGTGGATCAGCTGTATTATCAAAAAAAGTGACTTCCGCTGCACCAACAGTAAACTCAGCATTTGGCTGCTGATCTGCAGTTCTCGTAATTGTATATCCATCCAGGTCCAACTCGGTGTTTGGCAACCAATCGAGTTTAATTCCGTTTGTTTTTGATGTTGCATCAAATTCCTGTGGTATAGCAGGAATAGTACTCGGAATTACCAAAACTTCAGGTGAAAAAATGCTTTCATTACCGTCAGTATCCAGTGCCGAGTAACAAAAGTAGATTGGTTGCTCCGGTATTAATCCAGTTGCAGTATATTGAGTTACATTCCCGACCGGGATGATCTGCTCATAAAAAAGTGAATCCGGATGACGGTAAGCAATACGGTAACCGTCAAAGTCCGGTTCTGTGTTAGTGTTAATCCACGTTAAAAGCACGTCGGTTCCGTTGCCCACATTCCGGACAATCAACGGTGCTGAGGGGGTTTCGGGAGCCATAGCAAGACAAGCCATTCCCGCAATGTTTGTCTTTACCATTCTCGCAACGTAAGGAATATTCATAAACTCTATTAAATCGAACTGATTATGTTGATGACCATTAGCTCCGGAACCATCGCCGTTTTCATGCGCTTCAGTGAATCTGCCTGCGGCGTAGCCGTTTTCAAAAAACGGAACATGATCCCCGCTTCTTCCGGGACGATCAATCGCGGGGATAAGATTAACAGCCCAGGGTACTTCAGTAACATATTGCTCTGCTTTCAGTTTCATATATCTTGTTAACTGCCTTGAAGAAGAGGTTGACTCACCGCCGGAAAAATGCCTTACACTTGTGCTGTCTGTAATAAAATTTCCATTTGGGCAGCCCGGATCCACGCAACCAACTATATTTCCGACCACATCGTTTGTAACCATACCATCTATACGAAGCCCATTTTCAAATGCCCAATCGGCGTAGGCTTCGCTGCCAAATAGTCCCTGGTCCTCACCGGTAACTGTCATCATAATCAGTGTGTTCTCTATATTATTTGTAAACTGGCTGATGACCCGAGCCATTTCCATTGATAAAACAGTACCGCTGCCATCATCATTTGCTGATGGTGCAAATGAAGTATCGTCACAAACATCAACAGTTCTTGAATCCATATGTCCGCTGACTATAAAAATTCTTTCCGGACTTAATGAGCCTGTTACGGTTGCCATCACATTTTTATGTGCAGCATTAAATTTACTGCAGACAGTTGCCGGGAAAACAAAAAAGCCGGGTAATAAATCGCCACCAGATTGAGCAGCATAATCCTGAAATTTGCTTAGTATATAATTTCTCGCAGCACCAATTCCTATGCTGGGTGAAGTTGTATCGGAATTTGTATGACGTGTGTGAAAGGAGACGATTGTTTCCAGGTAAGATAATATGCTATCTGTTGAGACTGAATTAATCATAGCTTCAATAACAGGATTTATTTGCGTACCGCGGTAGTATTTTTCTTGTTTATTTATCTGAGCAAGGCTACTCATTGAAAACAATATATAACAAATTAACAGCACAATACTGGATAGAATAATTCGTTTTGTATAGAACATAACTACCTCCTTACTATGATTTCAAAAGAATAAATTTTTCATCAACTCTTTCCACCGCTAACAAATTAAGAGCATTCATAATTTCGTTTTTTATGATTTAACATGCAAGAAAAATAAACTAAAGGATTGGCAAGTAATAAAACCCCCACCAACTGTCATTGATAGGGGCTTAAATAAAATCATATGCTGTTTCGTTACTTCAGCAACATTTATCTGCCGTAGTGCTAACGTAGGAGGACCATCTTCTTAGTCTCAACAAATTCACCTGCTTGCAGCGAGTAGAAGTAAATACCGCTTGGCAGTTCTATTGTATTATATTCAACTTCATAACTCCCTGCTGGTTTTTCTTCATTAACAAGTGTTGCTACTTCACTTCCCAATACATCAAACACTTTAAGTGTTACAAAACTTAATTCTGGAATTTGGTATTTTATCTTTGTTGTTGGATTAAATGGATTTGGGTAATTATTGTAGAGCTTGAATTCGGTGGGTAGGTCGTCAGAAAGTTCTTGAATTGAAGCAGGGTCTGTTACAATGATATAGTTTTCCCGGATCAAAGTATTGCTACCACCAGGCCCCGAGACCGATAGAGAGACAGTAAAGGTATCCGCAACAAAATAAGTATGGGTTGGGTTTTGTTCAGTACTGGTTGAATCATCACCAAAATCCCATAACCAATCTGTAATAGTACCTGTAGAACTATCTGTAAACTGAACAGTCAATGGAACTATCCCAGAAGTAGGATAAGCGCTAAAGTATACTACAGGTGGCATTGGCGTTAAATTCTCATACCAGGCGATTTTATTATCCCAACGAGAAGCGGAAAGCACATCCATATCCCCATCGCCGTCTACATCTACCCCATAGACTGAATTGGCGTAATAAGCATTTGTTGTGATGGTATGGGGGGTAAAATTCTCATTTCCGTCGTTCTCAAACCAGGCGATTTTATTATCAAACACGGAAGCTGAAAGCACATCAATATCCCCGTCACCTTCTACATCTACTGCATAGACCGAATAGGTGCCATCTGTACTTGTTGTGATCGTATGGGATGTAAAATTCTCATTCCCGTCGTTCTTGTACCAGG
>JAZGGS010000272.1:0-8113 GCA_036480595.1 Ignavibacteriaceae bacterium | reverse complement strand
AAAGTATCCGAGCTGAAATAGTTTTTTTTGTAATAAAGAGCTTAATCGGTTAAACCCCACTAAAAAACCTTTCTGAGTTTTAGCTAAAGAATAAAACTATCCCTTAGATTAAAAGAGAATTTTTTGTAAATTGAAAAAGCTTCCCAAATTAGCGGAGGGCACAATAAGAAAATTCCTTTAACCTTTTTCAAAATATTGAAAGGGATAGGGAACAATTTAAATTAATTAATGAGGATGTAATAAAATGATAACCCCAAGAAAAATGAAATTTTACGGTCTTAGGGATATTGACAACATCCCCCAGTTGCAAAGTTTAAGCAGCGAACAGAAGTTCGAGCTAAAAGTTGTCTCACATGTCCTCCCATTCAGAGTAAATAATTATGTTGTAGAAAATCTGATTGATTGGGATAACATTCCCGCAGACCCGATTTACCAGCTTACATTTATGCAGCGCGGAATGCTTACAGAAAATCAGTTTCAACGTATGGCTGATGCACTGCTAAACAAAAAAACGAACGATGAGATTACAAAAGTTGCCAACAAAATACGGTTGGAATTAAATCCTCATCCAGCTGGGCAAATGACTTTGAATGTTCCTAAGATTGATGATGAGCCGATTCCGGGCATTCAACACAAATACAGGGAAACCGTACTGATCTTTCCATCCAGCGGGCAAACCTGCCACTCTTATTGCACTTTTTGTTTTAGATGGGCACAATTTGTAGGGCTGACTGACCTGAAATTTGCTACAGAAGAATCGAGTAAATTCAAGAGATATTTAGCCAGAAATAAAGATGTTACAGATGTACTTTTAACAGGCGGCGACCCTATGGTGATGAGTGCAAAAAACCTGTCTGCTTATATTGAGACGTTATTAACTCCTGAACTTGAACATATAAGAAACATTAGAATCGGGACTAAATCTGTTGCCTACTGGCCTTATAAATTTGTTACAGATAAAGATGCGGACGATATTCTAAAATTATTTGAAAAAGTAAACAAAGCAGGTAAACACCTTGCGATAATGGGGCATTATAATCATTGGCAGGAATTAACAACTGAAGTTGCACAGGCAGCTATTCAAAGAATCAAGAGTACCGGCGCACAAATTAGAACCCAATCTCCTTTGGTAAAACACGTAAATGATGATCCGGCAGTTTGGGCAAGGTTGTGGAAAGACCAGGTTAAGTATGGTGCTATTCCTTATTATTTCTTTGTTGAAAGAAATACTGGTGCGGAAAAGCACTTTGCAATTCCTCTTTACAGGACATATGAAATTTACCGCGAAGCTTACAAGCAGGTTTCAGGATTACACAGAACGGTTAGGGGTCCCTCAATGTCTGCCTTTCCCGGTAAAGTATCAGTAGATGGCGTGACACAGATTAATGGCGAAAAAGTGTTTATGCTTAATCTGCTGCAGGCAAGAAATCCTGATTGGGTAAAAAGACCGTTTTTTGCTAAGTACAGTACTACGGCTACCTGGCTGAACGATCTCGAACCCGCTTTTGGAGAAGATAAATTTTTCTTCCAGGATGAATTGGATGAATTAATTCATTCAAAACATGGTCAAAAGTTTTTTGATAGTAAAATTGAAGATACAGAGCTTGTTGATGCTTCGCTGAATGCTGATGATTAAAGTTATTACAGGAAGATTAAGTTAAGAAAAAAGTCCAAGGTTTTTGCTCCCTTCCAGTTGAAGCAGTTTTTCTTTTACATCTAACCCCCCGCCGTAGCCAACCAGCTTTCCATTTGAGCCAATTACCCTGTGGCAGGGAATGATTATGGGTAATGGATTTGCACCGTTTGCTCTTGCAGCAGCCCTGATTGTTTTTAAATTCCCTAATTTAAGAGCCAGTTCTTTGTAGGATATTGTTTCCCCGTAAGGAATTATTAATAATTCTTTCCACACTCTTTTCTGAAAATCCGTACCAATAATTTCCAACGGCAGATCAAAAGTTTTCCTTTTGCCTTTGAAATATTCTCTTAGTTGTTTAAAGCTCCCAAACATGTAAGGATCATCTGCTCTTAACTTTGTAACATTCGGCTGATCTTTATTAAATATTGGTGAGTTGATAAGAATATTTCTTATTCCGCTTTGCGATGAAATAACATACAGGGTTATCCCATTAAAAATTTCGGTGGCAATAAAAAATTTTTCCATAAACTTTTATCAAAATAAAAAAAGGGAAGAAATCCTTTTGCCGGATCTCTTCCCCGTTAAACCGGAATAAAAAAAACAAATTACGCAGCTATAACTTCAATAGCCGGGTTAATATCTCTTCTTAACAAACCTTCTATTGCCATTAAAGTACCGCTAATAGCGCTTGGGCAACTGCCACAGGCGCCCTGGTATTTAATTTTAACAGTAAATCCGTCAATCTCTATAACTTCCAATCCACCGCCGTCACCGGCAAGTGCAGGGCGTACCTTCTGATCCAGCAAATCATTTACCTGTTTTAGCAAATTACCATTATCTTCTTTTACAGCATGTGTTTCTTTTTCTTCAGGTATTAATGCTGTATCAAAATTTTTCATGAATTCAATGAATGATCTCTGTATCTGTCCCCAGTTTGCATCAGGTGCTTTTTCAATAGTAACAAACTTATCCATGTAAAAAACAGATACAACTCCTTCAATCTCAAATATTCCTTTTGCCAACGGATCACTTGCAGCAGATTCTACATTTGCGTATTGTCTCGATTCTACATTTAACAATTTTTTGTTAAGTATAAACTTTAATGCATGCGGATTCGGGGTTAAATCTACATCTTCAACTATTAACATAAAAACCTCTTTTTTTAGATTACCCAAATTACTCTAACTTGAAATCAGCTTCAAGTTATTAATTGGAATCCAATTTATTTACTTATTAAAAGCGCCTTATTTGCTGGCTTTTTAAGAAAATAAAATTATTTTAGTAGCACTTAACTAAGGTTTTATAAAAATAAAGGAATTAGAACAGCAGGATGAAAAAGATACTTATTGTTTTTACCGGCGGAACATTTTCAATGATGATCGATAAAGAAACCGGGGGGGCTATTCCACGATATTCAGGGGAAGAACTTGTGGAAATGATGCCTAAGGCAAGAGAGATGGCTGATATAAGTTGTTACGATTTTGGAAAATATCCGGGTCCGCATGTTACCCCTGAAATAATGCTGGAGTTATCGAGACAGATTAAATTAAAACTTTCTGAAAATAATTATGATGGTGTAATAGTAACTCATGGCACTGATACACTTGAAGAAACGGCTTACCTGCTCGATCTGACAATAAAGACTGATATTCCAATTGTGGTTACCGGTTCAATGAAGAACAGTTCAGATCCCGGGTGGGACGGACCAAGAAACCTGCTTGATTCCATAAGCGTTTGCTTAAACAATAACTCGCGGAATATAGGTGTGCTTGTTTGCCTTAATGGTGAAGTGAACGCTGCAAGTGAAGTAACAAAAATATTTTCGGATGAAGTTGATACATTTAAAAGTCTCGATTTCGGATCGCTTGGTTTTGTACAGGACGGAAAAGTTATTTACAACCGGTTCCCAAGGCATCTTGAACATATAGAAACTGATAAAATAATTACTAACGTTGACTTGATTACTGTTTACTCAGGAATGGGAGAAAAGTTCTTTGAATTTTCTGCAAACAGCAATATTGAAGGGTTAGTAATTGAAGCCCTGGGTATAGGAAATGTGCCGCCTGCTGCTTTTGAAGGAATAAAATATGTTTCTGAAAAAAAGATACCGGTGGTTCTTGTTTCACGCTGCCCTGCCGGTGAGACTGACAACATTTACAGTTATCCCGGCGCTGGAAAACATCTTCATGATCTTGGAGTAATCTTTACTGATTATTTAAACGGACAAAAAGCCAGAATTAAACTTATGCTGGCTTTAGGTACAACTTCGGATCTTTCAGAGTTAAATAAAATGTTTTGATTGAATAAATTTTTCTTTACAGAATAAATTACTTTGTAAGTGTTTCCAGGTCAACTTTATGTACATCATTAATTGGTCTTCCCAAAAACAGTTCAGCTTCTTCCTTAAACTTTTCGGGAATATCACTCACATAAAATTCCTGTACACCTCTTCCATCACTTTCTGAAAGCAGGTTATTTTTTTGAAGCTTGTTCTTAATCACTTCTGCAGAAGCCACACCTGAATCTATCAACTTAACATTATCCCCTATAACTTCCTGTATTACATCAGCTAAAATCGGGTAGTGAGTGCAGCCAAGAACTAAAGTATCAATTTCCAGTTCACGAAGTTCTTTAAGATACTCTTCAGCCACTTCGTAAGTAGATTTATGTGTAAGCCATCCTTCTTCTGCAAATGGAACAAAAAGCGGACAGGGTTTTTCATAAATATTTGCAGCAGGCTCCATTTTTTTTATTTCTGACGAATATGCTTTGTTGGAAATTGTTGCCCGTGTACCTATCACCCCGATCTTTTTATTCGAAGAAAATTGTAATGCCATCGATGCGCCCGGTTCGATCATTCCTATTATCGGCAGATCGAACTTGCTTTTTAATTCAGGTATTGCCACCGAGGAAGCGGTATTGCATGCAACAATTATCGCTTTTACATCTTTACTTAAAAGAAAATTAGTATTCTGAACAGAGTATTCAATTACAGTTGAGTTTGATTTGGAACCGTAGGGCACGCGTGCAGTATCGCCAAAATAAATAATATTTTCGTTGGGCAAAGTTGTTCCAAGACGTTTAACAACTGTTAAACCGCCCATACCCGAATCGAATACCCCTATCGGTTTTAAATTTTTGCTGTTCAAATTAATTTCCTATAAAACTTGTGAAATAGCATTAGTAAGTTCCGATTTTATAAACTCGTGATCATTCTGTGAGATCTTCTTACCGTTCCTGTCAAGCACATAAAATGTATCAACAATATCATCTTCCCTGGTTGATATTTTTGCAAAGTAAATGTTCAAACCCAATTCATTCATTTTACCAGTAACCTGGTAAAGAAAACCCAGCCGGTCAGGCGAGAAGACATCAATTATTGTATACTTTTCATGATTTTCAAAAACAATCTTTACCTGTCCTGATCTTTTAAAAAGTTTGCTTTCAAGACGTCTCCACCTCGATTTTAAAGTTGCAACTTCCTTATGAAGCTGCAGAAGACCACTTATAACATCTCCCAGGTCGGTCTCAATTTTTGTATAGCGGTATTCTTCAATTTGCTGGTGTGAACGGAAATCTGTTACATTAAAAGTATCAATAACAATTCCATCTTTCCTGGTAAAGATTTTAGCATCGTGTATATTTACATCATTTATAGCAAGCACGCAGCAAATTTTTGATAAGAGAGCCGGGAAATCATTTGTAATAACTGTGATGTTAGTAAACCCGTTAAGGTTCTTAAACAATACTGATAGAGATGTTCCTTTCCTTATCTCTTCAATATGCTTGGCAATTTCTTCAACCGAAAATTGCCGGGTATAAGAAACATCGGTAATGGAATCCATATGTTCTTTAACATGAGATTCAGAAATAACATCCGATTGTTCACTAATTTCTTTTGAAATAACAAAGGTAGATTCGTATAGCAGTTCTTCGCCGGATATCTTATCATCCAGCATTGCCTTGCTTTTCCTGTAAAGCTCCGCAAGTAAATCACTTTTCCAGTTTGTCCAGATTGCGGCATTAACAGCCGAAAGATCTGCATAAGTTAAAAGGTACAGCAAATCAAGCTCTTCAATTGAATCGAACAAAGAAGTGAAATTGTTTAATGTTTCCGGATCGTTAAGATTTCTTCTAAAGGCAGTCTGCTCCATTCCAAGATGATTTCTTACAAGAAAAGCAACACGGTCAATCTCATCTTCGCTGTAACCAAGCCGGTACATAATTGATGATGCCATCTCGGCGCCGATAATTTCGTGACCGGAAATATTAATCGGTTTTGCGATATCATGAAGTAACAGTGCAAGGTAGAGAATTTCTTTATCTTTAATGTTGTTAAAGATTTTTCCGAGCGGAGAATTCTCTTTCTCAAGCATTTCAACATTCTGAATAGTTATTAAAGTATGTTCATCGGCGGTATAGCAATGGTAAACACCGTGCTGTAAAAATCCATTTAGCTCGTTGAACTCTTGCATGAATGCACTGAGAACACCCAGCTCATTCATAACAGAAAGAGTTTGCCCAACGTTATGCGGCAGTTTTAATATTTCCCTGAAAAACACTGACGATTCCGATTCACCCCATTTAAGACTCTCAACACTCTCAACTCTCTCAATTATTTCAGATCTCAACTCTTCATCAAACCTTGCCGAATGGATGCCCCTGTAATAAAATGCTCTGATGATGTCTGATAGATTAAGCTCGGTTTGTTTTTTATAGGAAATAATATTCCCCTTGCAGATAAAATCATCATCCAGGATTATACTGAGAGACTCAGGCAGCGGTTGAGAAATTTCTTCCTTAAATTTTTTAACCATTGATTTTAAGAACCTGTTTAACACGTTAGCAGCTTTAAAATATTTCCTCATAAAATCAGTAAGCTGATTTTTACTGTAACCAAATATTTCAGCAATTTTTATCTGCTCATTAAATTCAAAACGGTCTGTTTTCTGATCAGTGGTTAAATGAAGAAGATTACGAACAGCAAGAACAAGCCGGTAACTTTCTAATAACCTGGTGCACTCATCGCGCGAAGTTACTTTATCTTCAAGAAGTGTATGAATAAAATTTTCGGTCTGCGATGCTTCCTGTTGCTTATCTAAAAGCGAATTTGTTTTAAAGATGTACATCCACTCAACTGCTTGCAGATCTCTCAAACCGCCTGCAGAGAGCTTTACATTTGGCTCCAGTACTTTTGGTGAGTTTCCGAATTTTTTATAGCGATTTTCAGAATCGAGGAACATATCATTTAACAAACCAGCTTTAACATCATCTGTAATGGTGCCGATAAGTTTTTTGTTCCAGGTTGAATAAACAGTTTCTGAACCAAGCAGTAAGCGTGTTTCGAAGAGTTGTGTAAAAGTATGTAAATCTGTATTAAGGAATTTTTCAATATCGGAAAAATCACGAACCGTATGCGATACTTCCAGGTCGTTATCCCAAAAAAGTTGTACAAGCTCCGCTATTTTCTTTTCGTTCCGTTCAATTGATTTTGTAATGAAGATTAAATCAATATCAGAGTAAGGAGAAAGTTCACGCCTGCTAAAACTGCCTGCTGAAGCAAGAACAAAACCGTACTTCTGCAAACCGGTAAGTGCTCTTATATATTCCTCGGTAAGTATGCTGTATTCCATGCTGAACTTTAATGAGTCGGTTTGCTTTGAGTGAGCGGCAAACAGTTCATTACGGTTTTTTAAGAATGTTTCCCTGATTATTGAAGGGGGCTTAATCATCATTTCTCATTTAATTATACGAATTTAAAATTCTTCTTCTTTGATAAAATTTTCATCGATGTATTCTGCTTCAACAGTTGATGAAATTCCGCCCCGCACATTAAACTCGGCTGTAACTACCATGTAACGGGGTTTACAGACTTTAACCAGATCATCAAGAATTCTATTTGTAACACTTTCAAAAAATATTCCTTCATTCCTGTAAGAGTTAAGATATAGCTTAAGAGATTTTAACTCAATGCAAAGTTTATCGGGAATATATTCGATAACAATAACTGCAAAATCGGGCTGCCCGGTTTTGGGGCAAAGAGAGGTAAACTCCGGTGCGCCATGTGTTACTGTATAATCTCTTTCAGGGTTCTGGTTTTCAAATGTATCAAGTAGTTTTATTTTATCTTCCATTTTTTACCTACATATTATTTACTATTTAATTAAAATAGATTCTCACTTACGTGGGAATGACATTCTATAATTACTTGTCCTCTATGTAATCCGGTTTTACATCGTACGGAATTTTATCTTCAAATCCGGCTTGCTTGAAACCTCGCAATCTTAAAGCACAGCTATCACAAACGCCGCAAGCTTTATCTTCATTCTTGTAGCATGACCATGTTAAATGCAGTGGTGCATTAAGTTCCATTCCTAATTTAATTATTTCTTCTTTAGAAAGATTTATAATTGGTGTTTTTATCTCCAAACTTGTAGAAGGTTTTGTTCCAAGCTGAACCATTTTTTCAAATGCAGA
>JAZGGS010000271.1:0-3948 GCA_036480595.1 Ignavibacteriaceae bacterium | reverse complement strand
TGGGCATTAAGGATGGGTAATCAAAAAGAACATTATATACATATTCACCCGGGAAGATATTCACAGCACACAATAAGAGTTAGAGCATCAACACTTAAAACAGCAATCTGTGTTATGGCATATATAAACGTTCATAAAAGATTTCCCCCCGATCTGGAATTAATCAATAACGTAAGAAAAGAATTTTTAGATGCGGCGCCTGTTAAATCTCTTTCTGCAACATCTGGTTTGAGACGGCTGCTTAACATTTTGAACAGGTTATGAGCACACTTTCAACACCACATAAATATGGTGTTATAATAATTGGCGCCGGGGTTGCAGGCGCATCGGCTGCATACGAACTTGCAAATAGCGGAGTAAATGTAACAGTGCTTGAAAAAGAAAGGTTGCCAAGACATAAAAAACTCGTACAATTTAGTGCTAAAAATATTTTCAGTTGAAAATAGTTTTAATCAAAAATTGTATGAGAATTATAATTACGGGTATAACTATGGTTCCCAGTACACTGAGCAGCGATTTTGTGTCAAATGGCCAACTTGGTATTTTTAAGATGAGCGATGAAAATTCGTTCATCTCCTTAAGCTTTTTAACATTATCGGGAGTAGGGTCTTTTGCAACCAATTCGAACATATTTTTAATTTTTCATTTGAATTCCATTTGAGGGAGAGATAAAATATAGTGGATTGATGAAAAATCCTTTAAACTATTTAAAGCTTTTAAGACCACCATATTTTTTTACTAAACAGGAAAAGAATAATGCGGGATTTCTCCCGCATTTAAAAGATTAAACAGTTTCTTCTGTAAAAAACTCTTTTTCTATTGTTTCTTTAAGAACTTCTTTAGCAAGCGCTCCAACAGCCATTTTTGGTTGACCTTCTTTTGGAATAAAAAGTAAGGAAGGAATACTTTTAATTCCAAATACACCGCCAAGTTCCTGCTCTTCGTCTGTATTCACTTTATAGAAGTTTACCTTTCCATCATACTCTTTAGAAAGTTCATCTATTATTGGTCCTACCATTTTACACGGACCACACCATGGTGCCCAGAAATCAACCACGGCTGGTAGATCTCCTTCATATTTCCACTCCTGGCTATTTTCGTAGTTAAATATTTTTTCTCGGAAGGTTTTTTTTGTTAAATGCTCTGCCATTACGATTCACCTTTCTTTTTTTATACTTCAGCAAGTACACGCTGTAATTTTTCTTTAACTTCCTTGGCTATTGGTTCCATCTTTTCGTTATCAATAATGTTTATCATTAACATAGGATCGAACACAGAAACGTTTGTTTTATCATCTTTTTCGTACACAATTACGTTGCAGGGTAAAAGTAACCCAATCTCTTCTTCTGTTTGAAGTGATTTATGTGCAATGGGTGGATTGCAGGCACCGAGTATTGTGTACTTTTTAAAATCCACATCAATTTTTTTCTTAAGGGTATCTTTTACATCGATGGTTGTTAATACGCCGAATCCTTCTTTCTTTAATTCTTCAGTTACTTTTTCAATTGTCTGTTCAAATAGTAAATCTACTGTTTTTGAAAAACCATATTGCATAATCTCACCTTTATGTTTCAGTTAGTCTTTATTGTTTTTTGTTAATGATTTAATTCCGGACTTCCAATTTGTAAAGAGTGCACCTATAACAACACCATAAGCAGTACTGTTAATTGGGCTGCTTGTTATTGCGCAGCCATTGTTACAACCAATAAAATAATAGTAAAGGTAACCACCAAGAGCACCTATCATAATTGGTAAAACAATCTTTACAATCTTCTTTGTCATCTTAATCCCACCGCATTCCATTGCATTAATCCACCCTTAAGGTTTGCAACGGTAAAACCATGCTTTTTTAATTTTGATGCTGCATTAAGACTCCTTCTGCCAGTACTGCAAAAGCAAATAATTTCTTTGTCCTTAAACTTCTTTAACTCTGGTGCTTTGCTGGTTATTTCCGGAAGAGGAATATGAAACGAACCCTTAATGCTGTTCTTTTTCCTTTCTAAAGATGTCCTCACATCAAGCAGTACGGTGTTATTTCCCCTCTTTAGTTTTTGCGATGCATCAACCGGGGAATAATGATTAATAGATCTTATTAGCAATGCCTTCTTAATAACGAAGAATAAAACAGCTGCAATAATTGTGTATAATAATATCTGCACAGTACCTTAATCTTAAATAATTTTCATTTTTAAAGTAATATGATTACAGAAGAGCAAAAAGGATTCACAAAAAATAAAAAGCCCCGCCAAAGCGGGGCCGATAAATTTATTCAGTTGCAATTTTAAGATTTTTGAGGAAAACTCTTATCAGCAATGCTGAAATAAAGAGCAGGATAACAAGGAATCCAAAAAACATGTGATGAGGCATACTGTTGTAGAACCCGCCAAAGAGTCCTGAGAGATAGTTTCCAATTGCAGTAGCGCCAAACCATCCACCCATCATCAATCCCCGCATTCTTACCGGGGCTACTTTTGAAACGAAGGACAGACCCATTGGGCTTAAGCAAAGCTCACCGATTGTTATCACAAAGTAAGTTGAGATTAACCACTGTGGGCCCATATTATTTGCATCAGCGTTACCACCCATTAACCCGGCGACTACCAGTATTATTAACGATAGACCGGAAATGAACATTCCAAATCCCATCTTTGCCGGGGTTGACGGCTCTTTACCCCGTTTCCTTAGCCATCCCCAAAAGCCAACTACTAACGGAGTTAAAAACAGAATAAAAAGAGGATTGAACGTAGCATACGTTTCCGGTTTCAACCAATCAATAAGCACTGTGGATCGTTGAGCAAACAATGTAAGTGCAAAACCGTTTTGATGGAAAGCCATCCAGAAAAAAACAACTATTGCAAATATTGTTAACAAAGCAATTATGCGTGCTCGCTCTTTTTCGGGACTAACCTGCTCTTCTGTTCCCTGTGTACCTGAATGTACATCTCTCTGTTCGGCGTGAAGATAATTTTTCTTCCAGATTTCAAATACAACTAAAGAGAGGAGCATACCAATAGCAGCAGCGGCGAAGGCAGATTGGTAAGATCCAAAATAATCGTGAAGCCAGGTAGCTGCCAAAGGTGCTATAAATGCTCCAAGGTTAATTCCCATATAAAAGATATTATAACCGGCATCTTTATTTGTACTTCCCTCCTTGTATAAATTGCCTACAAGTACTGAAATGTTTGCCTTAAACAAACCGTTACCGATTATAACTACTGCCAGAGCAGTATAAAACAACCAGATTTTATCAGGTCCTGAAAAAGATAAAAGCAGGTAACCCGATCCCAGTACAATAGCACCTATTATTATGGTTTTGCGGTAACCTAAAAATTTGTCGGCTATCCATCCACCGGCAATCGGTGTGAAATAAACGAAGCCAAGATATAAACCATAAACCTGTCCTTTAAATGCATCGCTCCAGCCAAGCGTTTCATCCATATATAAAACAAATACGGCAAGCATGGTGTAAAAACCGAAACGCTCCCACATTTCAGTAAAAAAGAGTGTCATTAATCCTTTCGGATGACCTTTAAACATTATACCTCCTGAATAATTCTTGATTAAACGAGAAATTTAAATAATTAGCTATAGTTAATAACATTGAGAAAAATATAGAAGTGTAAGATTGTGGTTAAAACGATTATCCTCATTAACTAAGTTTCTGTATAATAACTTTGAATTTTATAATGAAAAGCAAATTAAAGACTTTTTTAAATAATAACTAATGATAAATCTTTAATTCAAATAATGATACAAAATTATAATGTCCAGCAGTGGACCTAATGACAATAGTACTGCGAAAGTTATTTATTCAGGTAATTTTTATTAATAAAATTTTATGAACTGCGAAAATTTATCTTGCAGTTACTCATTTGCTTCATTACCTTTGGCACAATGAATAAAAACTTTAACACATATTATTACTTTTATTATCCGGTCATAACTTCT
>JAZGGS010000270.1:0-12979 GCA_036480595.1 Ignavibacteriaceae bacterium | reverse complement strand
GTAGTAATTTCTAAAGTTAATTTTTCATAATCATTTTTATCGCCGATCCTTACATTCTCTATGTTAAAGTTGACATTTTTAATAGGAGTAAAAATTGAATCGACAGGAATTACGCCAATGGTTTGGTCAGGAGTTGCATTTTCAATTGCAGGGACGTACCCGGCTCCTATACCAACTTCCAGTTCAACATCCAGTTTAAGATTTTTATTGAATGTTGCAATATGAAGATCAGGATTAAGAATTTCAATTTCGTTGCTGGTTTTCTGAATATCTGCAGCAGTCCATTTTCCTTCTCCGCTAAAAGAGATAGCTATCTTATCCGGTTTGTTAGCAAAGAGTTTCATTCTAACTTGCTTTAGGTTGAGTATAATTTCAGATACATCTTCAACAACTCCTTCAATAGTTGTAAACTCGTGTAAAACACCGCCGAACTTAACTGAAGTTATAGCTGCACCTTTTAATGAAGATAACAAAACACGCCTGATAGAATTACCTAATGTAACACCATATCCTCTCTCGAGTGGTTGAAGGGAGAACTTTCCAAACGTATTTTGATAACTTACTTCATCAAGAATAACAGCTTCCGGCATCTTTAAATATGTAACATTCATTTAATAATCCTCTAGAATTTCTCAAAAAAAAATATTCTTATTTAGAATAGAGTTCCACAACTAATTGTTCATTAGCGTTAAGAGGAACTTCACTTCTTTCGGGAACCTGTAAAAATGTTCCGCTCAGAGCAGCTTTATCAGTAGAAAGCCAACCATAAGTGCTGTCTTTAATTCTCTTTAACGAGTTATGAATGGCATCAAGTTTTTTACTCTTCTCTCTCACTTTAATAATGTCGCCTTCAGTCAAAAGGTAAGAAGGAATATCAACAAGTTTGTTGTTAATTAGAAAATGCCTGTGTTTTATTAACTGCCTTGCTTGTTTTCTGGATGAAGCAAAACCAAGCCTGAACACTACATTATCGAAACGGCGTTCTAGAAATCGGATCAGGTTTTCGCCGGTAATACCTTTTTGCTTGTTAGCTTTTTCAAAATAAATTTTAAACTGGGTTTCCAGCAAACCGTAAGATCTTTTAATCTTCTGTTTTTCACGCAGCTGAATTCCGTATTCGGAAACTTTTGATCTTCTACCCTGACCATGCTCACCCGGGGGATAATTCCTGGTTTCAATCGGGCATTTTTCAGTGTAACATTTTTGTCCTTTAAGAAATAACTTTTGTCTTTCTCTTCTGCACAGTTTACAAACTGAATCAGTATATCTTGCCATTAACTTCCTCTTTAAATTTATACTCTTCTTCTTTTCGGCGGTCTGCAGCCGTTATGTGGAATTGGGGTAACATCTTTAATAGATGAAATCTCTAGCCCGGCTGTGTGCAATGCTCTAATTGCAGCTTCCCTACCGGAACCGGGACCTTTAACAAGCACTTCAATTCTTCTTAATCCTAAATCATAAGCTTCCTTAGCTGCTGCTTCGGCAGATACCTGTGCTGCAAAAGGGGTGTTTTTTCTAGATCCTTTAAAGCCGTTTTTTCCTGCAGACGACCAGGAAATAGTGTTGCCGTAAATGTCGGTTAACGTAACAATTACATTATTAAAGGTTGCTTTAATATGTGCAATGCCGTTAGCATCAACCTGAGTTTTTTTCTTAGTTCTTTTTAATGATTTAGCCAATTCTCTAACCTCCGAGACTTATCAAATATTATTTCTTAGTAGGTGTTTTTTTCTTACCTGCAACGGTCTTTTTTTTGCCTTTCCTAGTCCTGGCATTAGTACGGGTTCTTTGTCCTCTAACCGTAAGACCTTTCCTGTGCCTGATGCCCCTATAGGCACCAATATCCATCAGTCTTTTAATATTCTGCTGCACTTCAGAACGAAGAGCACCTTCCACTTTATAATCTGCAGTTAATACTGCTCTTATTTCCGCTACATCTTCTTCTGTAAGATCAGCAACTTTCTTTTTAGGATCTACCTTAGCTTTTTCTAAAACATCGGTAGAAGTGGTCATTCCAATGCCGTAAATGTACTGCAAACCATATAAGACCGTTTTATTTTTGGGTAAATCAACACCAGATATTCGAGCCAATTAACTTCTCCTTAAATAATTTAACCTTGTCTTTGTTTATGTTTAGGATTTATGCAAATTACTCTAACAACACCTTTGCGCTTAATAATTTTACACTTCTCACATATTTTTTTTACTGATGCTCTAACTTTCATAAAAGCTCCGTTACTTGTACCTGTAAGTAATTCTCCCTTTAGTTAAATCGTATGGAGAGAGTTCCACAGAAACTTTATCTCCTACTAAAATCTTAATAAAATGCATTCTCATTTTTCCGGAAATATGTGCCAATATTTGATGCTCATTATCCAGTTTAACTTTAAATGTAGCATTTGGCAGTGTTTCAGTAACAATGCCGTCTATTTTAATTGGTCCTTGTTTAGCCATTAAGATACAGTTAATATTTCCGGTTCATTATTATTTACAAGAACAGTATGTTCAAAATGTGCAGAAGGAGTTCCATCTGCTACTAATACAGTCCAGCCATCTGATGCTGTAATTACCTGATAATCGCCCAGGTTTACCATAGGTTCAATTGCCAGGGTCATTCCGTTTTTCAATTTTGCTCCCGTACCTCTTTTTCCAAAATTAGGAATTGAAGGTTCTTCGTGAAGAAACTTTCCAACGCCGTGTCCGCACAAATCTCTAACAACAGAAAAGTTATTTTCTTCAACAAAGTTTTGCACTACTGCAGAAATATCGTGAACCCTATTACCTTCTTTAACAGCTTCAATACCTATGTAAAGAGATTTTTCAGTAACCTCCAGCAGTCTTTGCTTTTCTTCAGAGACTGTTCCCACTGCAACCGAAATTGCAGCGTCGCCATAATAATTATTTTTAAGAACACCAATATCCAGAGAGATAATCTCTCCTTCTTTAAGCACCCTGATACCCGGTATTCCGTGCACCACCTCGTCATCAACCGAGGTACAAACTGAGCCGGGAAAACCAGGAGCATTCCCTTGTGAATAACCTTTGAACGCCGGAATAGCATTATTGCTTCTTATGTAATCTTCGGCTATTCTATCTACTTCTAAAGTTGTAATACCAGCTATAATATTGCTTTTAACTAGCTGTAAAGTCTCAGCTACTATTTTACAACTTTCTCTTATATAATCAATTTCTTTTTTCGTCTTAATATAAATCACAAAGAACTATTACCTGCGTCCTCTAAACTTACCCGATTTCATAAAGCCATCATAATGTCTCATTAGCAAATGCGACTCTATTTGCTGAAGAGTATCTAAAGCAACACCAACAATTATAAGCAGACTTGTGCCGCCAAAAAACTGCGCAAACTGCCCCGAAACACCAAAAGCGGATACAAATGCAGGAAGAATTGCAACTATAGCCAGAAAAATTGATCCGGGTAAGGTTATTTTAGTTAAAATATTATCAATGAACTCCGAAGTCTGTTTACCCGGTCTGATTCCCGGAATAAAACCACCCTGTTTTTTCATATTATCTGCAACATCTTTTGGATTGAAAGCTATTGCTGTATAAAAGTACGTAAAGAACACAATCATCAAAGCATATATAGCTGAATAAACAGGTGATGTATAAACAAACCAGCCTGACAAACTCTGCAAAAATTCGTTATCAGGGAAGAATGATAAAACAGTACTTGGAATAAACATTATCGATTGAGCAAATATAATCGGCATTACTCCTGCAGTATTTACTCTTAATGGAATATACTGTGTAACACCTCCGTATACTTTTCTTCCCACAACACGCTTTGCGTACTGTACAGGTATACGTCTTGTTCCCTGCGTTACCAAAACAACACCGGCAATTATAAAGAACATAAACACTAAGATGATCAGCTCCATAACAATCGATCTCTGGCCTACATCAATAAGCCTTATCTCATCAAGAATTGCAAAAGGAAACCTTGCAATAATTCCAATAAAAATTATGAGCGATATTCCGTTACCTATTCCCCTTTCAGTAATCTGCTCACCCATCCACATCATAAACACGGTGCCTGCAGTAAGAATAATAACGGTAGTTAATATCCATCCAATACCTTGTACCGGCGCGGGCACTATGGGTAAACCCTGTACCTGCAAATTAAGTAGTCTTACAGTAACACCCCATGCCTGCATACCGGAAATTAAAACAGTGCCATACCTTGTAAGCTGAGTTATTTTCTTTCTGCCTTCTTCACCTTCCTGCTGAAGCTTTTGGAAATATGGAATAACTGCACCCAAAAGCTGAATAATAATTGATGCAGAAATGTAAGGCATTATTCCAAGCGCAAAAATTGCTGCATTAGAAAATGCACCGCCGACAAACAAATCGTACAAACCAAACAAATTATCAGTGGTTTGGTTTTGCACACTCTCGGTAACAAGGGTAGCATCAACTCCGGGAAGAGTAATATGCGCCCCCAGCCGAACGAGCACCAGCAGCGCCAAAGTGTAAAAAATCCTCTGGCGGAGTTCGTGAATTTTTAAGACGTTCCTAAAAGTATCTGTAAGTTTTGACATTTAATTCCGAGTTATACTGTTTTGATCGATCCGCCAGCAGCTTCTACTTTTTCTTTAGCAGTTTTGCTAAATGCATTAACTTCTAAATTTACTTTTGCTTTAAGTTCACCCTTACCAAGAATTTTAATTAGCTTAGAGCTGCTATTTACCAAACCAAGGTTTTTAAGAACCTCTGCATTCAATACGTCGTCACTTATTTTTTTCTCATCGGCAATACGCTGCAGTGCATTTACGTTTACAACCTGGTAAGAAACTTTAAAAATATTAGTGAAACCGAATTTAGGAATTCTTCTCTGTAAGGGCATCTGACCACCTTCAAACCAATCTTTTTTGGATGCACCGGAGCGGGAGAGTTGACCATTCATACCTTTGGTAGCAGTTCCTCCTCTGCCACTACCTTGCCCACGCCCTAATCGCTTTTTGTTTTTTCTAGAACCTTTTGCGTATTTTAGATTACTTAATTTATCCATTATAAAACCTTATTCTTTAACTTCTTCAACTCTTACAAGATGCCATACTTTATTTATCATACCGCGAATTTGCGGAGAATCGCTGTGAATTCTTTCCCAGTTTGGTCTTCCCAAACCTAAAGCTTCAATAGTTCTTTTCTGATCTTTTGGTCTATCGATGATGCTTCTAGTCTGTATAATCTTAATCTTTCTCATTAAATCCTCAGTCACGAATTGAATATTTCTTTTATAGTAATTCCTCTTTTACCAGCCATCTTCCTGGCATCAATCTGTTTTATAAGCCCATTCAACGTGGCTTTAACCTGGTTATGAGGATTACTTGAGCCTAGAGATTTAGTTAAAACATCCTGAATACCTGCTGCTTCCAATACCGCACGCACACCGCCACCGGCTATAAGACCTGTACCGGGAGATGCTGGTTTAAGTAAAACTTTACCGGCACCAAATTTACCAATAATGGCATGTGCCAGTGTACCTTTAATTATAGGTACATTAACAAGGCTTTTTTTAGCATCATCAATGCCTTTTGAAATTGCATCGGTAACTTCATTTGCTTTGCCAAGCCCAACACCAACAGTTCCGTTGCCGTTACCAACAACAACAATTGCATTAAAGCTAAAACGGCGCCCGCCTTTTACAACTTTTGCTACCCTGTTTATGTGAACAACTTTTTCTTTGAAACCGTCGGTTTCATTTTGTTTAACTGATCTCAATTTAATCTCCTGGTAAACACTCTAATAATAAAAATAAACTACAAAGCATCCGATAAATAATAAATTAACGCTGCTGCCGGGAGAGGATTCGAACCTCTACAGACGCCTCCAAAGGGCGTAGTCCTGCCATTAGACGACCCGGCAAATGAGAAAATCCGGTTTTCAAAATTTTAGCCCGCCTTCTCGTGCACCATTTGCAACCGCCTGCACTCTGCCGTGGTACCTGTATCCGTTTCTATCAAATAATACCACCGTAATATTTTTTTCGGCAGCTTTTTTAGCAAGTAAACTCCCAACAAACTTTCCGCATTCAGTTTTGTTCTTAGATGATTTTAAATCGCTTGCTAACTCTTTAGATAAAGTTGAAGCGGAAACAAGTGTTTTACCTGTAGAATCATCTATTAACTGGGCATAAATATTATTCAAACTTCTGTAAACAGTAAGACGAGGTTTTTCTGATGTGCCGCTTATTTTTTTTCTTATCTTAATTTTGGCACGTTCTCTCGAATTTAACTTTTTCATTTTTTACTTTATCTCCAATAAAAATTTATTAACCAGCAGTCTTACCAGCTTTTCTAACAATATGTTCATCTGAATATTTAATACCTTTACCTTTGTAAGGTTCGGGTTTTCTAAACGACCTGATTTTAGCAGCAACCAAACCAACAAGCTGTTTATCAACTCCAGAAACAATTATCTGGGTTTGTGTAGGTGTTTCCAGTTTTATACCTTCGGGTGGTATCAAAAATATTGGGTGCGAATAGCCAATATTCAAAAGCAGATTTTTTCCTTTTAACTCTGCCTTATAACCTACGCCAACAATATCCAGGGTTTTTTTATACGTATCCGTTACACCTGTAACCATATTTTGAACTAGTGCCCTGGAGAGACCATGCAGTGATTTATTCCGCTTAGTATCATCCGGTCTAGTTACATTAACCTGATTCTCAACAACTTCGATACTTATGTTTGGATGAATTTGTTGCTCTAATTCACCTTTTGGTCCTTTAATTTTAAGGAAGTTACCTTCTTGAGTTATTTTAACTCCCTCTGGAATAACAACCGGTTTTTTACCTACTCTAGACACTTTAATGCTCCATTAACAATTTTACCAGATATAGCAAACAACTTCGCCGCCAAGTAATTGCTGCCGTGCTTCTTTATCTGTTAAAAGTCCTTTTGATGTAGAAATAACTGCTGTACCCAATCCGTTTAATACACGGGGCATCTCAGTTGATTTTTTATATACTCTTAAACCTGGTTTACTAATTTTCTTCAAACCGTTAATTGCAGGCAGACCATCTTTATATTTTAACAGGATGTTTACTTTGTTTTGTTTATTATCTTCTAAAATTTCGTAATCAACAATGTAACCATGAGATTTCAAAATTTCGGATAATCCTATCTTCAGTTTTGAAGAAGGGATTTCTACCCGCACTTTTCGTGCTTTGGAAGCGTTTCTTATCCTGGTTAAATAATCTGCTATTGGATCTGTAACTGGCATATACTTATTCCTCTTACCAACTTGATTTTTTTATGCCCGGCAGTTCGCCTTTAAGGGCCATTTCTCTAAAAACAAGCCTGGATACTCCAAACTTGCGGTAATAACTTCTAGACCTGCCTGTAAACATACAACGATTCTTCAGTCTAACAGGAGAAGAATTCTTTGGCAATCTTTGCAAAGCATCGTAATCGCCGTTAGCTTTAAGTTCTTCTCTAATCTTTTTGTATTTCTGGTTAAGTTTCCGTCTTTTTTCATCGCGTGCAATTAAACTTTTGCGTGCCATAAATCTCCTATTAAGCTGTTTTAACTTCTTTTTTAATAAACGGCATACCAAATGCCTTTAACAATTCGTAAGATTCATTATCAGTTTTAGCAGTTGTAACAAGGGTTATGTCCATTCCCATTACCCTGGTTACTTTATCAAAATCTATTTCAGGAAAGATGATCTGCTCTTTAATACCGAGTGTAAAATTACCTCTGCCGTCAAATGATTTATCTGATAGACCTCTAAAATCTCTAACTCTTGGAAGCGCTACATTAATTAACCTATCCAGGAACTCATACATTTTATCGCGGCGCAGTGTAACCATAGTTCCAATGTTAACTCCTTCTCTTAACTTAAAGTTAGAGATGGATTTTTTTGCTTTTCTAATAGATGGTTTCTGCCCTGCAATTACTTCAAGTTCTTTGTTAGCTTCTTCAAGCACTTTAGAATCTGCAACAGCAGCACCAACACCCATGTTTATAACTATTTTAGAAAGCTTTGGCACCATCATAACATTGGAATAAGTAAAAGTTTTCATAAGCTGAGGTACAACATCAGATTTATAGTAATCAAACAGCCGTGTAGGAATTTTTATTTCCGGAGCAGAAGATTTCTGCTTGGGTTTTTTATCTGATCCAGCTTTTGGTTTACCTTTTTTGGCAGCAGTATCCTTCTTCGTTTTCTTTTCAGCCATTTTATATAATAACCTTCATTAAAATCATTTTATTATTGAATCATTTCGCCGGTAGCTTTGCTAACACGGGCAATCTTCTTTTTCCCGGTTTTTTCATCCAGAATAATCTGAGATCCGATACGAGTTGGCTCGTTATTAGTTGGATCCAGTATCATCACGTTAGAAACATGAATCGGAGCTTCTTTTTCCAGTATTCCACCTTGCGGATTTTTCTGGTTCGGTTTTGTATGCCTTTTTCTAAGGTTAATGCCTTCAATAATAATCCTGGAAGTTTTAGGAAAAACTTTCAAAACTTTCCCGGTTTTGCCTCTATCATTTCCTGCAATAACAACTATATTATCGTTTTTTCTAATTTTCATTTATAACTCAATTATTATAATACTTCCGGTGCTAATGAAACTATTTTCATATACTGCTTCTCTCTTAGCTCGCGTGCAACGGGTCCGAAGATACGGGTACCTCTCGGTTCATTCTGTGGATCTATAAGAACAGCAGCGTTTTCATCGAAACGAATATAAGAACCATCTTTTCTGCGTACTTCCTTTTTAGTTCTAACAATTACTGCTCTGGAAACCTCACCTTTTTTTACGGCACTATTTGGTACAGCACTTTTAACAGTAACAACTATAAGATCTCCAACGCTAGCGTACCTACGTCCACTTCCGCCTAACACACGGATACATCTAATCTTTTTTGCTCCAGAGTTATCAGCCACTACTAAATTTGTTTCTTCTTGAATCATCTTTTCAAAAACTCCTTATTCCTACTTGGCTTTATCAATAATTTCTATCATACGCCATGTTTTCCTGGCACTAAGTGGACGAGTTTCCATAATTTTTACTCTATCACCCATATTGCACTCACCTTTTTCATCGTGAGCAAGTAATTTTGTTGTTTTCTTAAAGTACTTCTTATAAATAGGATGAGGAACTTTTCTTTCGATAGCAACAGTAATGGTTTTATCCATTTTATTGCTAACAACTAATCCAATTCTAGTTTTTCTTAAGCCACGTTCTGTCATAGTTAAGCATTAGCTCCTTCTTTAATTTCACTAACGGCAGCGCTTTTCTCTGCCCTTTCTCTTTCTGCAAGAACAGATTTCATCTTCGCAATATCTTTTCTAACAATTTTCAGTTTTGCAGTATTAGTAAGCTGCTTTAGCTGGTGTGCAAACCTTAAATCTACAAGGTTGCGTTCTTCCTCGGTAACCCGCTCAAGTATTTCTTCAGTTTTCATTTCTCTTATTTCATGGATCTTCATCTCTTCGCCTTCCAGAATTATTCGTAATCAGGTCTGGTTAGAACTTTAGTTTTAATTGGCAATTTAGAAGAACAAAGTTTTAATGCTTCAGTAGCCAGCTCTTTAGAAACACCTGAAATTTCAAACATAATTCTACCAGGTTTAACTACAGCAACCCAAAACTCAGGTGCACCTTTTCCTTTACCCATCCTGGTTTCCAGCGGTTTTTTAGAAATCGGTTTATCAGGAAAAATTCGTATCCAAACTTTTCCATCTCTTTTCATTTTTCTTGAAAGAGCTACACGACAAGCTTCAATCTGACGGCTGGTAATCCAGTGTGGTTCCATAGCTTTTAAGCCAAAATCGCCAAATTCAATACGGCTGCCGCGTGTAGCCTTACCCGCCATTCTTCCACGCTGAGATTTTCTGTATTTTACTCTTTTGGGCATTAACATAATTTAAAAACTCCTATGGGTATTACTCCGAAACTCTTTTACCTAAAATTTCACCCCGGCAAATCCATACTTTAATTCCTATTGAGCCGTAAACTGTTTCAGCTCTTGCAACATTGTAATCGATATCTGCACGCAAAGTATGAAGCGGAATTCTACCGTCCTTATAATGTTCGGTTCTTGCCATTTCTGCACCGCCTAACCTGCCTGAGCACATAATTTTAATACCTTCAGCGCCCATCCTCATGGCTGCAGTAATAGACATCTTCATTGCTCTTCTGAAAGAGATTCTACCTCTAAGCTGGTTTGCAATATTTTCACCAACAAGGTAAGCATCCAATTCAGGTCTTTTTATTTCGGATATTTGAACTTTAACATCTTTTTCAGTTATCTGTTTTAGTTCTTGTTCTAGCTGAGTAATTTCTTTTCCGCTCTTACCAATTACAACTCCCGGTCTTGAAGTGTGAATAGTAAGAATTATATTTTTAGATGTTCTGTCTATAACAATTCTGGAAATACCGGCTTTCTTTAAACGATTTCTAATATAACCCCTTAATTTGGCATCGTCTTTAATTTTAGGAGCATAACTTTTATTTTCGTACCAATTAGATTCCCATCCTCTAATTATTCCAACTCTCAATCCTATGGGGTGTGTTTTCTGGCCCAATAATTAACCTCTTAATTTATACCTTTGTTGCAACTATAATTGTTAAATGACATGATCTTTTCCTTATTCTGTGAGCCCTACCCATTGGTGCGGGACGGATACGTTTTAATGTAGGACCAACATTTACATAAATTTCTTTAATAAATAATTCTTCCGGTTCTACACGGGTTGAATCATCAAGGTTCATCAGGTTTGATACTGCAGACCTTAAAACTTTTTCAGCATCGTGCGATGCATGTTTAGTAGAAAAATGGAGCGTCTCCATCGCTTTGTCAACCGATAATCCTCTTATCAAATCAATAATTAATCTCATCTTCCTTGGTGATGAACCTATATATCTATGTACAGCTCTTGCTTCCATCTTAATATAAAACCTATTAAATATTATTTAGCCCTGGCAGCTTTTTCTGCTTTAGTACCCGGGTGTCCTCTAAAAATTCTTGTAGGAGAAAATTCTCCCAGCTTATGCCCTACCATATTCTCGGTAATAAAAACAGGGATCATTTTATTCCCGTTATGAACCGCAATGGTATGGCCCACAAAATCCGGGCTTATGGTTGAAGCACGCGACCAGGTCTTAATTATTTTTTTCTGGTTGGTCTGGTTAAGCTTCCTAACTTTATCAGCCAGTTTGTAATCTATGTAAGGACCTTTTTTTACTGATCTAGGCATATTACCTTTTTACTTTTTACGTCTTTTAATAATAAATCTGTTTGATTCTTTTCTCTTTTTCCTGGTTTTTAATCCCTTGGCTTTCTGTCCCCAGGGAGAAACAGGATGACTACCACCAGAGCTTTTACCTTCGCCGCCACCCATTGGGTGATCTACCGGGTTCATTGCGACACCTCTAACATTTGGTCTTCGTCCAAGCCATCTTGATCTGCCGGCTTTACCAAGACTAATATTTTCATGATCGGTATTACCAACTTCGCCGTATGTAGCCATACATTCCACTCTTACCATTCTAACTTCGCCAGAAGGCATTTTAAGCTGTGCATAGTTGCCTTCCTTAGCCATAAGCTGAATAGCAACACCAGCACTTCTTCCTAACTGCCCGCCTTTACCCGCTTTCAATTCAACATTATGAATGTAACTACCAAGAGGCATATCGGATAGTGGCAATGAGTTTCCAATTGCAATTTCGCTGCCCGGTCCGGATAAAAGTTTATCACCAACTTTTAATCCGTTTGGAGCAAGGATATATCTTTTTTCGCCATCGGCATAATGAAGCAGTGCAATCCTTGCAGAGCGGTTAGGATCATATTCAATTGAAAATACTTTTGCCGGTACACCGGTTTTATCTCTTTTAAAATCTATAATTCTGTATTTTCTTTTATGCCCGCCGCCTCTATGGAAAGATGTTATCCTACCTTTATTATTTCTACCACCTGATTTTTTTAACGGGGTGGTTAAGGACTTTTCGGGTTTGCTCTTAGTAACTTCGTCAAAAGTTGCACCGCTTCTAAATCTTGTACCCGGTGTAACCGGTTTAAACTTTTTTATAGCCATTTAATTAACCTTGTTTCAGTATCTTTATGCTTCTTCGAACAGTTCTATTGAATCGCCTTCTTTAAGCGTAACTATTGCTTTTTTATATTTAGCAGTTTTACCTGTAAATCTTCCGCTTTTTCTAAACTGGGTTTTTGTTTTTCCAGGATGATTTATTGTTTTTACATCAACTACATTTACTTCAAATTTTTTTTCAATCGCTTTTACAATTTCTATTTTGTTAGCTTTTGGATTAACTAAAAATCCGTACTTACTCTGCTCAGTTGAAAGTGTGGTCATTTTTTCTGTTATAAGAGGTCTTATTAAAATCTGGTGCATATTACTTACCTGTCTCTTCGTTTTCTAAAAACGATTTATTTATCACATCCACTGCACTTTTTTGCATAATAAGAACCTGGTTATTCAAGATATCATAGGTAGAAGCTTTTGCAGCTTCCAATACTTTTACTTTAGAAATATTTCTACCGGATTTATAAACCACGCTATCATTTTTTCCGGTTAATAGTAAAACTCTTTTGCCAGTAGCATTTAGAGCATCTAAAACAATTGTAAATTCTTTAGTCTTCGGATGTTCAAAAGAAAAATCTTCTACCACCATTAATTGTTCATCTTTAACTTTATAACTGAATGCTGATTTTCTAGCAAGGCGTTTCACTTTTTTAGGAAGATTCTGCCTATATGATCTTGGGCGTGGACCAAAAATAGTACCGCCGCCAACCCATAACGGGGATCTGCTAGTACCGGCACGTGCACCACCTCTTCCCTTCTGTCTAAAGGGTTTCCTTCCGCCGCCTCTTACTTCACTTCTTTCTTTGGCTTTGCTAGTTCCCTGCCTTTGATGAGCCAGAAGGGCTTTAACCGATAAATAGATTGCATGATCATTTGGTTCTATTCCAAAAATATCATC